>QKDC01000061.1 GCA_003246755.1 Gemmatimonadota bacterium
GGGGTCGGCGACGATGGGGTCACCACCGTGGGCGCCGCCAGGGCTTGTACCACCTGCGAGGCGGTATCGAAGCGGTCGGCCGGATCCCGTGCCAGCGACTTGGTCACGACCTGATCCAGCTCGCCGGAGACACCGCTCCGGCTGGCCCTGACGGAAGGAACCGGGTCGGTAAGTCGTTTGGTGATGGTTGCCTGGGCGGTTGAGCCGGCGAACGGCGGGGTTCCAGTCAACATCTCAAACAGCATGCAGCCGAGGCTGTATACGTCGCTCCGACCGTCGGGCTCACCCTCCCCCATGGCCTGCTCGGGACTCATGTATGTTGGCGTCCCGACGGCCATCCCGGTCTGGGTCAGGCTGTCCGTCCCCGCAGCGCTCACCGCCTTGGCAATCCCGAAGTCCGTCACGATCGCTTCACCCTCGTGCAGCATGACATTCTCGGGCTTGATATCCCGGTGGACGACACCGTGGCGATGTGCGTAGTCGAGGGCAGAGGCCACATCGCGGGAGATCCGGACGGCCTCGTCCACCGGCATCTGGGGAGTGAGCCGGAGTTTGTCCCGTAGTGATTCGCCCTTGACGAAGGGCATGACATAGTAGAGCAGTCCGTCGGCCGAGCCGGAGTCATACAGCGGCAGGATGTGCGGGTGCTGAAGACCGGCCGCAATCTGGATCTCGCGAAGGAAGCGATCGGGGCCCAGGGTCGCGGCCAGCTCCGGGTGGAGCACCTTGAGGGCCACCTGGCGGGCGTGCTTCAGGTCTTGGGCCAGATACACGGTCGCCATTCCTCCGCGACCTACCTCTCGTTCCACGGCGTATCGGTCGGTCAGGGCTGTGCGCAGGCGATCGGTAAGGGCTGTCATGGAGGGGAGGAACATACCGTGGAACCGTGTCGACGACCAGCCAGAGAACGACTCAGGTTCCGTGGTCCTGCGCCGTGCCCAGCGCCTCCGGCTACTGCGCCTCGACGTCGGGCGTGAAGACCTCCACCTCCAACGTGAAGGTGCGCTGCTCGGTCGGTTGCAGCGCACCAACTCCCACCACCTGGCGGGAGACTTCCTCCCCGCGGTCGTTCCGGACCCGCAACATCACCGAGTACTCCCAGGTCTCCCCGATCGCTGGGTGACGGATCGTTCCTTCGACCTTGAGAGGCGAGAAGCTGGGAGCCACTGGCCCCGACCCTCCGCGGTCAAACCGAAGGTGATGCCGGCACGCCGGACAAATATTGGCGCTCTCGAGGATCTCGGTTCGGCAGTGCGGGCAAGTGCGCGTCGTCCCCGGAGCCTGACGCGCGGTCCTCATGAGGCTGCGCTGGTCTCCAACCGCATTCCGGCTTTCGCCACTTCCTTCTCGGCCCAGCCAAACTCAACCTGACCTCGCATCTTCGACCCGGCGGCAACACTCAGTGTCCCGGCTTTGAGGTCGCCATTCAGGATACCGGTGGCGAGGAGTTCCACACTGGTAGCACCCTCGATGTTGCCCTCGAGTTCTCCACCAATCACGACGCGTCGGGCCCGAACCCCACCCGTGAGCTTGGCGCCGGACTCGATCGTCAGATCTCCCTCGACGTGGACGTCTCCCTTGAACCTGCCGGCGATGCGGACGTGGCCGGACCCCTCGATCGTACCTTCGATGGTCAGACTGGCCGCGATCAGGGACTCGCTCTCACGCGGATCCGGAACCCGGCGAGGCCGATCGTAGGTTGCCTCGGTGCCGCGGCTCGATTCAGCCTCTGCCTTGGGGGTGGCTTCGGCAGCAGGTGCTGGGGCCGGTTCCTTCTTCCCGGTGAATTGTTCCTTCCAGAGGGCCATGGGGTCCGTTCCTTGATGGAGTGGGCCCCGTATGATAGCAAGTTTCAGGCTGAGTGCCGCGAATGGTGCCAGCCCCACATCTTGGGGCGAAATGACGGGGGCCCTCAGGCGAGGGGCTCGAACCGTGCCGTAAAATGCCTGAGCCATGGCGCCTGCTCGGTGATTCGGTATCCTCGGATGGCCTCGCGCTGATTCGCCACCGCCTCGATCACCTCCCCGACATAGTCGATATGGCTCTGGGTGTAGGTGCGCCTTGGGATGGCCAGCCGCACCAACTCCATGGCTGATGGCGCCTCCGAGCCGTCCGGCCGGGGCTTGCCGAACATGACCGACCCGATCTCGACGCCCCGTACGCCTCCGACCCGATAAAGCTCGATCGCCAGCGCTTGTGCCGGGTATTGCGCGGCCGGGATGTGGGGAAGGAGGCCCTTCGCATCGAGATACACGGCATGCCCCCCAGGGGGCCGCACCGTCGGTACGCCAGCTTTCTCGGCACGCTCTGCCAGGTATGCTGTCGAACGGAGGCGATAGCGGAGGTACTCCTCGTCGAGCACTTCGTGGAGTCCCACGGCGATGGCTTCCATATCGTACCCCGCCAATCCGCCGTAGGTGGGGAATCCCTCGGTGAGAATCAGGAGATTCCTGGCGGACTTGGCGGTCTCGGGATCATTGAGTGCCAGAAACCCACCGATGTTGGCCAATCCGTCCTTCTTGGCGGACATGGTACAGCCGTCCGCCAGAGCGAACATTTCCCGTGCGATCTCCCGGGCCGATTTCTCAGCGCATCCGGGCTCGCGCAGTTTGATGAAGTAGGCATTCTCCGCAAAACGGCACGCGTCCAGGAACAGTGGGAGACCGTAGTGGTCGCAGACCGCACGGACCGCTCGCAGGTTCTCCAGGGATACCGGCTGGCCTCCACCCGAGTTGTTGGTGATCGTGACCATCACCAGCGGGATGTTGGCTGCCCCGACTTCGTCGATGGTGGCTTCGAGAGCATCGACATCCATGTTGCCCTTGAAGGGATGCGTGGACGCGGGGACTCGCCCCTCGGCGATCACCAAGTCTCTCGCCTCGGCACCCACATACTCGATGTTGGCCCGGGTGGTATCGAAGTGGGTGTTGTTGGGGACCACCTGACCCGACCGGACCATCACGGTGAAGAGGATGTGTTCCGCCGCGCGGCCCTGATGCGTGGGAATCACTTCCGTGAAACCTGTGAGGTCCGCCACAGCCTCTTGAAACCGGTTGAATGAACGGCTTCCGGCATACGACTCGTCTCCGTCCATCATCGCCGCCCACTGGGTGGACGACATCGCTCCGGTCCCGGAGTCGGTGAGCAGATCGATGAGGACCTCGTCGCCCTGAAGCCCGAAGAGGTTGTGGCCGGCGCGGTGGAGCGCCGCCTCTCGTTCCGCGGAGGAGAGCTTCCGAATGGCCTGAACCGAGTGAATCCGGAAGGGTTCTATGATGGTCCGAAAGTCTGTCATGTCCACTTCTCCTCGCTCGCGGCGGTGATACGCCTTGCGCAGTAATGCACCACACCGGTGTTAAGGATTCGTTGAGAACTCTCGGAAAAGGACATGAAATGGCCTTCCCGGGTTCATCCAGGGTTCATTCTCCATTTAGAGCCGACCCCGTACTCTGCGAAGAATCTCACGGGTGGGAACCATGGATCGAAAACGTTATCGAGTAGTCGGGACCTTGTCACCGCTGGCGATCGCCACCCTGGTGCTGGCGGGGGCGATGTCGAGCGGTTGTGCGTCGTCCAACCGTCTCTCGGAGTACGATTTCCGGGGTCTCACCCTCGCCGTGGTACCGACCTTCCCACCCTACGCCGAGATTCTCACGGGTCCATACTTCCCGGACCATCCCAGGGACCCGGTTCACCAGATCATCCGGGCGGGAACCAGGTTGGCGAAGGAACTCGAGGCGCGTCGGATACGCGCACGACTCGACAGCGCCGCCGCGGAGGTTGACGTGCCTTCGCTGGTGAGTGAGCGCGTCGGCGAGAGAGCGTCGCGGTATCTCGGTGCCCGGCTGATCGAGGATCCGGATCGCGCCGACCTGCTCTTCGAGGTGGAGATCCGTGATTATGGGATCGATGCGGAGGACTGGGATGCCGCAGCACGGTTCTTCGTCGATGCCGAAGTGTGGCTCATCGACGGGGTCGATCGGAGACTGATCTGGACGACACGCGTCCGGGCCCGCGATCCGATCACGCCGGCGATCATCGGCGAGCGGGGTGCGTTGCGTGATGTCGTGACGGCGGCGGCGCTTGCGAACCTTTCGGTCGAGGACATCGCCCGTGCCCTCGACCAACTCGCCTTCTACGCCGCCGACAGGGTCACCGACCGCCTGCGGTCGGCGTTGGACCGGTCACGTCACTAGTCTTCCTTGGGCAACGTGGTTTCCGTCGGGGTCCTGATCACGACCCCATCTTTCATCACGAATGCCACGCTCCCGAAGGCCGACATATCACCCAGGCCCTCGCCTGGAATGGCAACAAGGTCGGCGAACTTGCCCGGCGCGATCGAACCGACGCGATCCCTCCAGCCCATTGCCTCCGCGGCATCGAGCGTGGCGCTCCGGAGGGCCCGCATCGGGGTCATGCCGAACCGCACCATGACAGCCAACTGCCGGCCGTTCATGCCGTGTGGATAGACACCGGCATCCGTCCCATAGGCGACGCGAACACCTGCGGCTACCGCCTTGCGGAACCCTGCCCGTTGGACGTCCACCGTTTCTGCGTTCTTGCGCAGGAACTCCTCAGGCCAACCGTCTCGCCGGCCGATCTCCTCGATGTAGTCGCCATTCCAGATGTCGGCGACGAGCCAGGTACCATGCTCGAGCATCAACTCCATGCCCTCGTCATCGAGGAACGATCCATGCTCGATGGTGCGAACGCCGGCACGCACCGCGCGCTTGATACCTTCCGCTCCGTGAGCGTGTGCCGCCACGAAGGTTCCCCGCGCCTCTGCCTCCTCCACCGCGGCACGAATCTCGGCCTCCGAGTACTCTGAAGCCCCTGGCGTCGTCCCAATGGTGAGGACTGCGCCGGTCGCGATGACCTTGATGTAGTCGGCGCCACCCCCAAGGAGTTCGCGGACGCGCATCCGGACTTCGTCGGCCGAGTTGGCCACGCCGGCGCGCATCTCTGCGGGAATCTGAACATCGGGGGCGACACCTTTGACGTCTCCGCCACCGCCGCTCACCGTCACGTACGCCCCGGCCACGAGCATCCTCGGCCCAGGTACCGTTCCGTCATTGATGGCGTCCCGGAGGGCGGCATCACTGAAGACCCTCCAAGCGCCGATGTCACGCACTGTCGTGAAGCCAGCGAGCAACGTAGCGCGCGCATTTCTGACACCATCGAACGCGACCTGTGCGCCAGATCGGGTGAGTGGTGCGGCAGGGTTCGCGGACATCAAGTCGGTGAGATGGGTGTGGAGGTCGATGAGGCCGGGGACGACGGTGAAGCCGGTGAGGTCGATCACACGGGCCCCGATTGGCGGAGCCCCGGTGTCTGGCCGCACGGCCACGATCCGTTCCCCATCGATGACGACGGCTTGTCGCTCGAGCAGTCGGCCTCGTTCGACATCCGCAAGCCACCCGGCCCGGACCACGGTGATCTGGGCGGACGCGTTCGGGGTGGTGGAGGCGAGCAGGAGCCCGGCGTACCAGGCCGTTGCTGCGAATCGCATAGGGAACTCCGACCGTTGGTGTGTGAGAGAGACTACCCTCGGGGACGGTGACCCGACCAGTCCCCGCAGGCCATCCGCGATTCCCGGGTGAAGGCGAAGCGCTCACCCCAAGGCACGACTGATGGCGGCGCGACAGGCTCTTTTGCGCCTCATCAAGAGATTCTCCCAGTTCACGATTGAAGCGAAAGGAGCGGACCATGACCAAGTGGGGCACGGTGGGCACCGCCCTCGCCGTTCTGGCGGCTTGCGGCGGTGCCGGGTCTTCGGCGGAGAGTGGCGCTGAGGTGTCAGGCGATGCCGGTAGTGAGCCGGTGGCTGGGGCGCCGCAGGTTGCGGATTCCTACCAGCGCAGCGTCGATGAGGCGTGGACCCTGGCAACCGCGGGGGAGTACCCGGGGAATGCCTGCGCCGCGTTGCAGGGGCGGACGCACGGTGTCCTTCGCGGTGACGACGAGGCGGCCAAGGTCGAGGCGCGCCAAGCCATTGAGGCCTGCGGTGTGACCGTAGGGGCCAAGTACTACCTGACCTATCTCGACAAGGTAGCGAGCGGAGAATACACCTGCAGGGACTTCATCACCGAGTCCGCGAAGATTGGCGTGATGGTTACGTCGATCAGCGAGGACGATGAGGCGGCAACCCTGGGCCGCCGGGAGCGGCTCGTGGAAGCGATCAGCGCTCGGGTGGAAGAACTCTGCCCCGGAGTGGCAAGGGTGCTCTAGCGGTTTTCGGGTGGTCCTCGGTTCACCACGATGGACTTGACGGTCGTGACGAACTGCATGCCCTCCGGACCCATCATACCCTCCATCCGCTTGAGCATAGGTGCGAGCTGAGCCTCCATCATCTTCCTCTGCTCCGGCGGCATGGAGGCCATCTGCTCCCGCAGTCGCGCCATTTCGGCCTGGGCCCGTTTCATTTCCTCGGCCTGCTTGGGATCGCCGCCGCCAACCGCCTCGTTGAGGCCGCTGATCTTCATGACCGTTCGGAACGGCTCATACATGGTGCCGACCGACCGGTAGTCTTGCAGCTGCACCTCGATCGTGATGGGGATGGTTTGGCCGTTTGCCTGGGCTTCGCCCTCCATCATCATGCGGCGAACGACTTGGGCCTCGGGATCGAGCCATAGGGTGAGTGTCTTCAAGGAGTACTTCTCTGCGCCACTTCCCCGCGGCATCAGGTCGAGGTTTTCCAGGTTGCTGGTTTCGAGCCGGTGACACATCGCGCCGTCGACCTCGTCCTGCCCGGCAAGTCGGGCGTGAGCCCCGAGTTGACCGAAGAGCTTGGCCTCGTCCCGAGGAGCGGTTTCCCCCGGACCGTTGCCCACCACGAACACGGCGACTCCGTCCACCATGCGTTTCTCGAAGTAGAGGGATGTCTCGGAGCCATTCACTTCCTGGATCAGGGTGTAGTTGTCGACCTCTGCCACTCGCCGGTTTCGGGCCTCGAGAGCGGCCTGGAGGAGCCGCCTCGCCTCGGGGTCGACTGCCGACTGAGCGAGAGTGGTGCCCGGCAGCAGCAGGCACCCCGCTGCTACTCCCACCATCACAGCGACCATGGTGTGGCGACGCATTGCACTCTCCTGGTTCAATAAAGGCGTGGGCGCCCGGCGGCATCGTGTCGTCATTGCGTCATCTCTCCAGGCGGACGAGTTCAACTCGCCGGTTGTTCTGACGGCCCTCGGGTGTGTCGTTCGAGTCCACCGGCTTCGATTCACCAAAGCCCTCGGCTTCGAGCCGCCCGGAATCGAGCCCGTAGG
>QKDC01000108.1 GCA_003246755.1 Gemmatimonadota bacterium
GCCGACGACCCCCATGTCGATCAAGGTGGCCTTGCCGCCAAGAGACTCGATCTGCACGCGGAGATACTCGGCCTCTTCGGCCTTGGTATCGAGCGTTGCGAGGACGACCACCGTCCTGGTCATGCGTCTCCTCGCTGTCCTTCTTTGAACTTCAGGCTCGCGAACGCCCGTGCCGCTTCAAGCACTGCACGCTCAATCGGCAACCGCTCGGTGGAAGAACCGGTCCAAAAGCCATGCCCGGAGGTCTGGTCGAGCATGTACTGGGTGTCCTGCGGGGTTTCCATGGCCGCGCCATGACAGACCAGCATCGTGTCGGGAGCTACTCTGCGCACCGCCGTAAAGACCTCCTCAGTCCGATGCGCAGTTTCCACGATACCCTCACCGGAATCGTATCCCACCAGCCCGCCGCGGGTCGTGCCGGCGTGGAAACAGAAGATGTCGGGGCGCGCCTGTTCCACCACTTGCAGGCTGTCCTCCATGTCGAAGGCCAGGGCGATGGTCGCCATCCCCATCTCTTTCGCCAACGTCAGCATCTCAACCTCATTCTCAAACGTGATGCCGCTCCTGACCAACACTTTGTAGAGGTTGCTGTCCTTGTCGACGTAACTGATCGAGGGGCCGATGTTGGACACCGACATCACACCCATCGACTGGAGTCGCTGGAGCACGGTACGCATGTCCTTCAATGGATCGTTGGCGTTGAGACAGGCGCACACGAAGGCCTCGCCCGACAGGGCAGGCAGGATGTCCTGCTCGGTGTAGTCGAGCGTCTGCTGATTGGAGTCGAGGATGGGCCACATCATTGCCATCGTGCCCATGCCGTTGGCGCGGAGCCGTGCCCCCGAGAACGTATTGATGCAATCGACGCCCGCCTTCTCGAGAAGCTTGGCGACCAGGCCGCTCCCGGCGCTGGCGATGAAGATCGGAAGGTGGGCGGCGACCTTTGCTCGGAGCTTCGCGAGGATCGCGTCCCGTGACGTTCGCGGAACGATCACCTAGTTCACCACTCGCATCACCCCATGCATCGTGGGCCGATGTCCGGGAAAGGTGCAGAGGAATTCGTAGTCACCGGGTTCCTGGGGTGCGCGAAACTCCAACATCTGAGATTTCCGATGATTTACCAGACTCGAGGCGGCGATGATCTTGTCGGTTTCCGGAACAAAACCCCTAGCGAATCCGTCCGCGCCGAGCTGGTCGGCCGCGGTGCCAATCTCCTCGGCCGAGCCGGGCTGGACGATGATCAGGTTATGCGGTGTATAGTCGTCGTTCTGGAAGTGGATCTTCACCGGCTCGCCGGCAGTGACCGTGAACGATGGCGTGTCGTATCGCATTTCCTCGACGACCGTCTTGAGCACGGTGACATTTGGGTCGATCACCGCGGCATCTGAGGTCGTGGGGTCGCTACTGGTGGGAAGCTCCACCGGTTTCGCGGCCGAGTGGTCCCACATCCGTTCGACGGTGCGAGCCGCAATGCGGGCATGTGCGACCGGTGAATTGAGCACCAGATCGAGTAACTCACGATTGACCACGTTGTGTTGCTGATAGACCCAGAGGGCTTCCAGGAGGTGATGGGCCTCGGCTTCGCGGCCCGGGTCCATTTGCTGCACCCATCGTTCGGTGGCCGCGATCACTTCAGCGGTATTGCGCTCCGAGAGTTCAACCCTCGCGCGCTGACGCACGCCATTGATCGGATGCTCGAGCGCTTTGAGGATATCCGGAATGGGTTGTCCATCGATGGCGACGTGTTCCGAGAGTGGCCGACCGGGCACGGTGACCCGGTAGATGCGACCGTGCGCGTGATCGCGAGCGGGATCGCGGATGTTGTGTTGCATGTGCCCGATCACGGCGTTGGCCCAGTCGGCGACGTACAACCCACCGTCGTCACCGATCTCGAAGTCGGTAGGGCGGAAGTTGGGGTCGGACGAAACCAACAGGTCATCGGTCTCCCTGCCGTGCGCGTTCCCGGTCACCGGATCGAATGACAGGGTGTACTGCTTGATGCCGAGAAAGGCGATGACGTTCAGGATCAGGAAGTTGCCCTGATTCTTCGCGGGGAAGTGTGCACTGGAGAGGATGCCACTGGAGGGGACCGGCCGGACGGTGTGCTCCAAGAGACGGCGCATGCTGAAGGTGCCGTCGGAGTTGGGTTTGACCTGGTAGGCGGCCCCACCCGTCGCGTCGGTCGCGTAGTGATACCCCCAGTAGTCGAAACTGATGCCGTGGGGGTTCGGACTGTTCTCCGCATGGAAGCTGAACTCGTGTGTACGTGGGTTGAAGCGGTACATGCCCGAGGTGCCCGACTCCTGGTTGCTCCTCCAGGGCGTCTCGACATTCGAGACGTTGAAGATGCCTCGCTGGTAGTAGAGGAACCCGTCGGGACCGTACACGAAGTTGTTGGCCGAGTGGTGCGTGTCGGCCGAGCCGAGCCCGCCCATGATCCGGATCCGGACATCGGCCACGTCGTCGCCGTCGGTGTCCTTGAGGAAGAGCAGGTCGGGGACGGATGCGACGATCACGCCGCCGTTCCAGAACTCGAAGCCAGTCGGGTTGTGGACGTAGGCAAAGGTGATCGCCGTGTCCGCGACGCCGTCCCGATTCTCGTCCGGCAGGATCAACAGCCGGTCATCCATCGTCTTGGTCGGTTCCCACTTGGGATAGGTCGCCCACGTGGCGGCCCACAGCCGGCCCTTGGTGTCCACGCCGAGTTGGACCGGGTTGACCAGCTCTGGGAACATCTCCTCCGAGGCAAAGACATTCGCGCGCATGCCCTGTTCGAGTCTCATCTTGGCGAGGCTCTGCTCCGGGGTGAGGAAGTCCAGCGTCCCCGTTTTGCTTACTCCGCCCTGCAACTGCGGTTCATCGAGGTTCGAGATGACTTCCACAGGTGCGGGCACGTTGCCATCGTCGGGTTCGACCGACTCCCCTCGAGCGGCCGCCCAGATCACCGCATCCCGGTTGGCGGTCATGTAATCGAGTTGCACGAGTTCGTTCTGCAGTACTTCGTAGTTGGTTTGACCATCCACGAAGGCCAGGGTCGAGCGATTGCCCCAGACGTCGTTTCCATCGGTGGCCCGGTAGCGGTTGAACCAGTACCAGTTCTTGTCGAGTACTGCTGCCCGCACCGCCTCGACTCTGTCGTCGCTTTGGGGTGACTTGCCGAGGAGAGCTCGGAGAATCACCTGTGCGACTTGGCGATTGCCGTCTGCGCTGAGATGCACACCATTAATGGTGAGGGGGAAGGTCGACTCCTCATAGAGCTTCTGCGAGGCCCTGAAGAGGTCGATGTAGTGAACACCCTTTTCCCCGGCGACGGCTTCCATCACCGTTGCATATGCCGCAAGACGCGCGTTGTTCTCGCTCCCGTCGGGGAGATTGGGATCACCGAGGTCCTCATGTGCGATCGGGGAGAAGAGCACGACCCGTGGTGGGCCCTTCCCGGAGTAGTCCTGTGCCCGTGTATGATCGATCCACTCGCTCAGCGCCACCCCGAACCGATCCGGGTCCCCGTCGAACGACTCGTTGTAGCCGAACATCGCGAAGATCACGTCGGCCTGGGAAAGCCCCAAGGTCTCGTCGGCCGTTGGAACCCCTTCGCTCCGTGGGCGGTGGTCGATTCGGTCACCGGTAAACCCCTGGTTGCGAATCACGAGGTGCAGGTCGGGGAGTGCGGTCTGCAGATACGTCTCCAGCCAACCATCGTGCTGCATTCGATCGGCCAGCGCGTTGCCGATGATGACGATGTGGTCTCCCTCCTGAAACTGTACGGAGGCGGTGGTGCAGGCGGCCGTGCCGAATACCAGGGCCAGTGAAGCAAGACCGAGGGGGACTGCTCTTTGCACGGTCATCGAGGTTGGCCTCATGGGGTGCGAGACGGAGGATCGTCTCGGGTTGGTTTTTCGCTCGACATGATCGGTGTGTTCCATCCGGCCAGGTCGGCGGGCCGCACCGTGCGCCGGTAGCCGTCGAAGCTGAAGAGGACGGGATTGTAGGGTCCCACGAACGATACGTCAGCGTCTGGCTGGATGACGTCCTCCATTCCCAACGCCCAGAGCGCACCGTTGATCAGCAACCGGCGAAAGCCCTCGTTGAGGAAGTCCTCAGATGCACCGTGGGTCGTGGTGAACACCCGACCTCGTGCGCCGTTGGGCGCTTGGTAGGTTCGGGTCCAGACGACGGGCATCAGCTCCTTGGTTGGATCCGGCGGATCACCGGGACCCATTCCGTTCAGGACTTGCCCCACGGCGAGCACCAGCGATCCGGCAATGGGATCGGCTTTGTATCCGCCGGACTGGACATGCACATCGTGCACCCCACGGAGAATCGGATGGCGCGCCTGGTCACCGCGCGGGAGCACTCTGGAACTCTGTTCGTGGTTGGTGCCGTAGTGGCCGACCCAGGTTTCGCCCAACACCTGACGCCCGAAGCCATTCTTGTACTCCTCCCCCGGGTAGTCCCAGGAATAGCGGACAAATGGTCCCTCCTCGATCCGGAAGGCGTGGGTCGATGTCCGAATGCCGAGGACAGGGCCACCGCGATCGAGATACTCCGCGATGTGCCGCATTTCGTCTGTGGGGAAGTCCTGAAACCGAAGTCCCAGAATCAGCAGATCGGCCGTCTCGAGGGCCTCCAAGCCGTTCATGGTGGAGCTGCCCGGTTTGATGTACCCATCGTCGTCGAGGGTGAAGAAGACACTACAGGTGAAGCCGAAGCGCTTGGCGAGAATGCGGGCCATTGCGGGCAGGATCTCTTCGGACCGGTACTCGTGGTCCCCGGCGATGAACACAATGTGCTTGCCGAGCCCCGGTCCCTCGGTGCCTTCATACCGCACCCGGTGGGGATTGTCCTGCCGCGCCGGATTGAGTCCGGTTGGGACCGCGGCCACGACCGGGGGCGCGAGGAGTACCGTCGTGAGTGCAGCCGCGACCCGATGGCTCATTTCGAAGACTTGATGATCGAAATGAACTCCTCCTGAGCCGTTGGCGAGGTCCCGAGGCCAAGGAAGGACACCCAGTTCCGGGTGGAGCCATTGCGCCAGTAGGCCTCGATCCCATACACCGTTTCGCGGCCCTTCACCATGGTGAACACCATCACTCGCGCCGGCCCGCCTTGCGTCGTTGTGGTGCACTCCTCGAGACCACCGAACGTCCAAGTTTCGGTTACGGAGAAGGGGAGATATCCGGCACCCGGCGTGATCGATACGACGTAGGCTGCTTCACCTCTCGGCTCCAGCCGTGTGTCGGTCCAACTCTCGGTCGGCAGGAGCTTGAAACCGTCGATCCACTCCCAGACTTCGGCCCGGTCGCCGCCCAACAGTTGCGCATAGTCTCCTTGCAGACGTTGGGTGATCGGTGTGTAGGTGACCGGTAAATCAACACGTGCTTTCGTCGAGAAGCTGATGATGGATCGTGTCCCGGTCAGCTGGAGTCCGCCCAACACGCAGGCCGATAACTCGCGGTCGGGGAGTTGTCTGCGCAAGAAGAGGTCGTAGCGCCCTGTGGCCGGTCGTGGAAGTCCCGATTGACCGCCACTACCGCCGGCACAGGCGGTTGCGACGAGGAGAACCGGTAGCGCGGCGAGCCGGATATGCATGAGAAGCACTCACATGAAGATGAAGTAATCCCAATATACCCCGGCGGTTCCTCTCCGCTCTTGCTCCGGTGGAGCGGTCCGGTGAGCTTCGGGGACGCCCTGAGAAGACGAACCCCATGCCCCGTCCACCAACATCCATCGTCCTGCTCCGTGAATTGCACGAGCATCGGAACCAATACATACCGGCCGCGAGGGCGAGCAAACTCTCGGTGCTGGAGGCGTTGGAGGCCAGACCCCCAGAGACGGCCTCAGCGCTCGCCCGGTACCACGATGACCTGCTGTTCCTCGCGGCGTTTCCGGACGACGTTGATGTGGCAAGCTCGGCACGGCGAGGCCTCACTCGAGTCTCGGCGCTGTGCCCCCGCATTGGGAGAGGGCGGCTCGGTACTCTGGATGGGAGCGGGATGGTGGGGACGACGACTGAATGCGTCCTCGGAGGAGAGCTCGCCGGTTGGTTGGTACGGGAACACCCGGGCGAGATAGAGATTGACTGGGCGGGGATGGAGGACACCGAGGTCCTCGACGTTCTCCTGCGCCCCTCACTCGCTCCCGCAGAGGAGGACGGTTTCGAGAGCGGAGAGGTCTCGACTCGACAGTGGATCCGCGTGGCGCGTGGTAATCCTCCGTCTGGAGGTGGAGACCTGGAGTGGCTGATGCGCCAGTGTCCCAAACAGGGACGGGCACGTTCGATGTGGATCGGTCGGTTCGACGACCTTCTCGTACCGCTCCGATGGCGGTTGACGCGGTCTCGAGCTTCCACGACGACACTCGTCTGGCCCAGGGCACCCATGGCTCATCGGGGGGGGACCGGCCTGCGGCCAGCTCCTGGGAACCCACGATCGGTGGTTCAGAGAGCCTTACCCGACATCACCCTCCTCGATCGTGTGATGGCCGAGGAGGTTACCGCGGTCGCGCGCACCGCGCTGGCCACGCGAGGACGAGAGGTGCACGCGATTTCTTGTCCGAATCTCGATGAGGTCTATCTCGCGAATCTCGGCCATGGGGTGTCCCTGGTGCTCATCGGGGCACGGGTCGACAGCCGGATGAGTCTTGAAACGAACTACGGGTATCTGATTCTTGCCAACGGCATTCCGTACGGCTACGGCGGAGTCACTCCGCTCTTCTTGCAGGCGAATACCGGAGCCAATGTGTTCCCAGCTTTCCGGAGGAGTGAGGCCGCGGCAATCTTCGCTCAAGTCCTACGTGCCTTCCGGAGTCTGTTCGGTGTCACTCGCTTCATTGCCAACCCCTATCAAATCGGTGAGGGGAACCCGGAGGCGATCGGGAGCGGCGCCTTCTGGTTCTACTACCGGCTGGGCTTCAGACCCCGTGACCCCAAACTACGGCGGCTCGCGGCCGGGGAATTCCGTCGCATCAAGCGGGAGCGTCACCGGACGGATCGGAAGACGCTCATCGCTCTTGGCAGCGGGGATCTCGTCCTCGAGCTTGCCGGTAGCGATCCGAACTCATTCTTCGACGAGACATGGTTGGGCCAGTTGGGTCTGTCGGTGACCGAGTCACTCGCCGGGACCACGGTTGACCGCCACCGACCGCGGCAGGTCATTCAGCGGGTATCGAAGGTGCTCGGTGTTTCCGCCCGGCATCGCGCGCAGTGGAAGAGTACCGAGCGCAAGGCCTTCGACCATCTGGCGCCGTTGGTGGGACTGCTCGACCTGGCCGCCTGGCCGGTTCGCGATCGACGCCGGTTGGTGGAGGTGATGCGTTCCAAGGGAGCGGCACAGGAGCGCGAATTCGTGCTAAAGTCCCAGAAACTGCCACGTCTCTTCCATGAGCTTGGGGCACTCGCCCAAGCGCGGGAGGGTTGATATGCCGATTCGGATGCTGAATGGGGGTCAGATCGACGCTCTGCTTCCGATGAGCGAGTGCATCGATGTCATGGCGGAGGCAATGATCGCCCTGTCCGATGGGCGAGCCCAACTTCCACTTCGTACGATTCTGAGACTTCCGAAGAACCGAGGAGCGTTCGGGGCCATGCCCGCCCAGCTCGACCAGCCCGATGCGTTTGGATTGAAGGCAATCTCGGTCTATCCGGGCAATGAAGGGAGCCGCTGGGACTCGCATCAGGGGGTGGTGCTCCTCTTCGAACCCGAACACGGAACCTTGGCCGCCATCATGGACGCGAGCCGAATCACCGCCATTCGGACCGCAGCAATGTCAGGTCTGGCCACCCGCCTCCTCGCTCGCGAGGATGCCGGCGATCTGGCCATTCTCGGCTCCGGAGTTCAGGCACGATCCCACCTCGATGCAATGCGTTCGGTCCGGTCGATTCGCCGGGTCAGGGTATGGAGTAGGACGCCATCATCACTCGAGGCGTTCGTGGTGGCATCCCGAGCTGCGGGAGTCGATGTCGAAGCGATGGAGTCGGCACAGGCTGCGGTTGCGGGTGCGGACATCATCTGTACCGTGACGGGATCCAAGAACCCGGTACTCCAGGGCGAGTGGATCGCGTCAGGGGCTCATATCAATGCCGTCGGGGCGAGTCTGCCGGAAACCAGGGAACTCGACTCGGCCGCGGTGAAACACGCCAGACTCATTGTCGATCGACGGGAATCCGCTCTGGCGGAGGCGGGGGACTTCCTGATTCCGTTGTCGGAGGGGGTGATCGGGGATGATCACATCTTGGGAGAGATCGGGGATGTGGCGGCTGGGAAGCTGACCGGACGAAGGGCCGCCGAGGAGATCACACTCTTCAAGTCCCTCGGCCTCGCCATCCAGGACGTGGCTGCGGCGCATTGGGTACATCGCAAGGCGGCGGAGCAGGGTGTCGGTCAGGTCGTCGATCTCGGGGGAACCAGGCATGCGTCCTGAGGAGGTCACCCTCCGGAATGTCATTGCGGCTCGCAATCGCCTCACCGGCCAGGTGATCCGGTCGCCACTGATCCGACTCGAAGCACCCGGGTCTCCACCCATCTGGTGCAAGCTGGAGAATCTTCAGGCCATCGGATCCTTCAAGATTCGGGGGGCCGGTAACGCGCTCTTGTCCCACTCGGCCACTGCGCTTGCTGAGGGCGTCGTGACGGCAAGTGCGGGTAACATGGCCCAGGGTATGGCGTGGTGGGCGAGTCGGCTTGGAGTACCCTCAACAGCGATCGTTCCCGATACCGCGCCAGCGAACAAGCTCGCCGCCATCGAACGACTCGGGGGTCGCGTGGCGAAGGTCTCCTACGAGCGATGGTGGAAGATCATGACAGGTGACGAGGCTCCCGGAGCACCCGGTGTCTTCGTGCATCCGGTCGCGGACCCGAACGTGGTGGCGGGGAACGGGACGATCGGGTTAGAGATCCTCGAGGACCTTCCGGATGTCGAAACCATCCTGGTGCCGTTCGGCGGTGGGGGTCTTTCCTGCGGCATTGCGACCGCGGTCCGCGAGTCTCGGCCTTCGACTCGGGTGATCGGGTGCGAGGTGGAGACGGCAACGCCGCTCCGGACTTCTCTCGACGCGGGCGAGCCTCGGACCGTCGAGCGGAGCCCGAGTTTCGTGGATGGCATCGGAGGGAGTTCCGTGCTGAGCGCAATGTGGCCCCTGGTCCAGGCCCTGATAGCGGGAGCCGCGGTCGTATCGCTCCAGGCCATCGCTCGGAGCATCCTTCGTCTCATGTCTGACCTGCATGTCGTCGCCGAAGGCGCGGGTGCCGCTTCCGTCGCTGCGGCCCTGGACGGTCATGCAGAAGGACCGACGGTGTGCATCATCTCAGGAGGGAACATCGACCAATCGGTGCTGACTACCCTCCTCACCGGAGAGATGCCATGACGCAGAATCCACCACTCGACCGTGATTTCCTCGTGAGTACCTGTCGCGACCTGGTACAGATCAACTCGATCAACCCGGTGCTCGTTCCTGGAGCCCCGGGAGAAGCAGAGGTCGCCGCGTACGTCGCCGAGTGCTTGACCGCGATGGGACTCGAGGTCACGCGACACGAACCTGAATCAGGCCGCGTGAGCGTGGTTGGCCGCCTCCCTGGGACGGGGGATGCTGGTGGCAGGAGCCTGATGTTGAACGCCCATCTCGACACGGTCGGCGTGGAGGGCATGAAAGATCCCTTCTCAGGGGATGTGCGAGAGGGGCGGTTGTACGGTCGGGGGGCGTACGACATGAAGGGGAGCCTCGCCGCGTGCATCGCCGCGGCGAAGGCCGTCGCAGAGTCCGGCATTCCACTGCGGGGGGACCTCGTTGTCGCCGCGGTGGCCGATGAGGAATACGGAAGCCTGGGGACCTCCGATCTGGTGACGCACACACTGACCGATGCCGCGATCGTCACCGAACCGACGGCCCTCGAGATCTGTCTTGCACACAAGGGATACGTCTGGTTGCGGGTGGACACTCTCGGGCGAGCCGCGCATGGGAGCCGGTTTCAGGAGGGTATCGACGCCAACATGCGGATGGGCAGGGTCCTTCACGCCCTCGAAGGGCTCGAGCGGGAATTGCGCGCGAGAGAACCACATCCGCTGGTGGGGCCCCCCTCGCTCCACGCGGCGCTGCTCGAGGGTGGTACTGGGCTCAGCACGTATGCCGCACAGTGCCGACTCCAGATCGAGCGACGCACGGTGCCCGGGGAAGACGAGGCTCAGGTCTTGAGTGAAGTACAGGCTCTCCTCGATGGCCTCTGCTCAGACGACCCGGGGTTCCAGGCCCACCTGGAGAGCTTCTTTGTTCGCCCGCCCTTCGAGGTGGCACGGGATGCGGTGGTGGTGCGTACCCTCGCCGATGCGGCGGCGGCGGTGCTCGGCAAGGCACCGCGCTTCGTTGGTGATAGTCCGTGGATGGACTCTGCACTGCTCGCGGAGGCGGGTGTCGAAACGGTCGTTTTTGGGCCAGGGGGTATTGGAGCCCATGCGGACGAGGAGTGGGTGGATGTCGAGTCGATGGAGCGTTGTGCTGCGGTGCTGGCGGCGACCGCAGTGACGTACTGCGCCTGATGGCGTCCTCGCAGCGCAGGCTCCTGGTCAATCCCTTTCGCAATCCGGATGTCGATCCGCTCCCAATCGATCCCGCGGTGAACACGTATCACCGATCACTTGCCGGTTACGCGCCAACGCCGCTCGTGTCGCTCTCCGAGCTGGCGGAAGAGCTGGGAATCGCCGCGGTGTATCTGAAGGATGAATCGCATCGATTCGGACTGGGGGCTTTCAAGTCACTCGGGGGCTCCTGGGCACTCCACAAGCTGTTGCAGAGTGGGAAGGCGCCGCAGGTGGTATCGACCGCTTCGGCGGGGAACCATGGCAGGGGTCTCGCCTGGGCCGCGCGAAGACATGGAATCAAGGCGGTGGTCTTCGTCGCGGAATCGACCTCGGAAACGCGAATCGATCTGATGAGAGGGGAAGCCGCCGAGGTCGTGATCGTGCCTGGGGGATATGACGATGCGGTCGAGCGATGTGCGACGGTCAGTCACGAGGAGGGTTGGCAGGTGGTATCGGACGTCGGATACGAGGGGTACGATGTCATCCCTCAATGGGTGGGGGAGGGTTACGGAACCATGATCCAAGAAGTGCGGAATCAGCTCGTGGCCCAAGGGCTCGCACCACCAGACCTGATTGTGGTGCAGGGTGGGGTGGGGTGCCTGGCGGGGTCGGTGCTGAGTCACGCAGGTGTTTTGGGCACTCGACCCAAGACTCTCGTCGTGGAACCGGTCGAGGCGGACTGCCTCCTCGCATCGGCTGCGACACCCGACGGCTCAGTGGCGGCGAGTGGGGGTAACCAGGTGACATCAATGGCCGGGCTCAATTGTCGAATGCCCTCGACGACGGCGTGGCCGGTGATCCGGGAGCGCACGGATGTCTTCCTCACCGTGAAGGATGACGAGGTGCACCGCATGATGGAGCGGTTGGCCACCACGCGCGGGGACGATCCGGCAGTCGCGAGTGGCCCGTCGGGGGCGGCAGGATTGGCGGGTCTGCTCGCGCTCTGCCTGGATCCGGAGTTCCACTCCGGTCGTGCTTCCGTTGAGCTGACCTCCGGGACCCGTGCGCTCGTGTTCAACACCGAGGGACCGATCGATGCACGCGTTCCTTGACGCACCGCGTTCCTCTCAGTTACGTCACACACCTTGGCCCTTGAGCCACCACAACGACGACAGGCAGGAACGATGACCGTTCACCCCGGCGGGGTCTCGACGGAAGAAGGTTTCGCAAAGACCCTGGACCAGATGGACCCACTCGCTGGGTTTCGAGAGGAATTCGTCCTGCCGTGCGGGAAGGACGGCTCACCTCTCGTCTACTTCCTGGGGAACTCACTGGGCCCGATGCCCAAGGCTGCGAAGGCGCTCGTCGAGGAGGAACTCGACAATTGGGCCACACTCGCGATCGACGCCCATTTTCGGGCTCGGGTGCCGTGGGTCGACTATCAGGAGGCGATCAAGGAAGGGATGGCTCGTGTCGTGGGTGCAGAGCCACGTGAGGTCGTGGCGATGAACACCCTCACGGTGAATATCCACTTCATGCTCGCCTCCTTCTACCAGCCGACGGCGACGCGTTTCAAGATACTGATGGAAGACCGGGCCTTTCCATCCGATCGGTATGCGGTCGCGAGTCAGCTTCGGCTCCGCGGTCTCGATCCGGCCGAGGCGATCGTGGTGGCGAAACCTCGAACGGGGGAATCGACACTTCGGACCGATGACCTCCTCGAACTCATCCGCGAGCAGGGCGATGACCTGGCCCTCGTCTTTCTGGGAGGCGTCAACTACAACACCGGCCAGTTCTTCGATCTCGGTGCGATCGCCGATGCCGGACGACGGGTGGGGGCGGTCGTGGGATACGATCTGGCGCACGCTGCCGGAAACGTGCCGCTGTCGCTCCACGACTGGGGTGTCGATTTCGCCGTGTGGTGTACGTACAAGTACATGAATGCCGGACCGGGTTCGATCGCCGGGGCATTCGTCCACTCTCGGCATGGTGATGATCCCAAGGTTCCCCGGCTCGCTGGCTGGTGGGGGAACGAGGCGGACACGCGATTCGTGATGGGGCCGTCCTTCGTCCCCGAGAAAGGGGCTGAAGGATGGCAAGTCAGCAACCCGCCGATTCTCTCTCTCGCACCCCTCAGGACAGCGCTCGAACAGTTCGACCGGGCGGGAATGACCGCGCTCCGCAGCAAATCCGAGTCACTCACGGGCTATCTCGCCGCGCTGCTCGCGGCGATCCCGTCGAGCCCACTCCAGCAGCTCACGCCCGACGATCCCACTGCTCGAGGGTGTCAGCTTTCGCTGCATTACCCCAGTCGCGGGAGGTGGCTGCACGACCGACTGCGAGATGAGGGCATCGTAGGGGACTATCGGGAGCCGGATATCGTCCGGGTGGCACCCGCACCGCTCTTCAACACCCACCACGAAGTGTGGCGTGCCGCCGATGCGATCCGGCGCGTGATTGCCGAGGACGGAGCGGCCTAATGGCGTTGACCTACGCCGAGTACCTCGAGCTCGAGCAACTCCTCGCACTGCAGCGGCCGCGATCCGATCCTGCTGAACACGACGAGATGCTCTTTATCGTGATTCACCAAGTCTACGAGATCTGGTTCAAGCTGGTGCTGCATGAAACGGACAAGCTGGGGCGTGACCTTCGGGGTGGGGAGTTGTTCGAGGCTATCGGGACACTCAAGCGGATCCGCACGATCCTGAAGACACTCGTTGCCCAGTTGGATATCCTGGAGACGATGACGCCCCTCTCCTTTGCCAGTTTCCGGCAGCGTCTCGATACCGCATCGGGCTTCCAATCTTCTCAGTTTCGCGAAGTCGAGTTCGCCTATGGCTACAAGCGGGCGCACTTGGTGGCCGAGGGCTCGCCCATCCCCGATCGCGCGGCACTCGAGGCTCGGCTCCATGCTCCATCCATCATGGATGACCTGTATCGGTTTCTTGCCGATCGCGGCGTTGGGGTTCCCGACCACCTGTTGTCCCGAGACGTCGCTCAGCCGACGGAAGCGTCGACGGAGCTGCAGGATCAGATTCTCCTGACCTATCATCAGCAACCAGAGCTGGTTCTCCTCTTCGAACTCCTCCTGGATCTCGATGAGGGATTCCAGGAGTGGCGCTACCGGCACGTCAAGCTGGTCGAGCGGACCATTGGTGCGAAACACGGTACAGGGGGTTCGGCGGGTGTGGAATTCCTCAAGCGCTCACTCTTCATGCCGCTCTTCCCCGATCTGTGGGCAGTGCGGCATCAGATGTAAACGTGGCCCTCTACGATATCACCCCTCGCATTACCTCGAGGCTCGGCGTCTGGCCTGGTGATACGATCCCCTCGCGAGAGGTGCTTCTCGACCTCGCCAAGGGCGACTCGGTCACCCTCTCGACCCTCCACACGACGGTGCACCTCGGTGCCCATGCGGACGCACCAAGCCACTATGGCGACGGGGCCGAATCCATCGAGTCTCGCGACTTGGAACTGTACCTGGGACCATGTCAGGTGATGCACCTCGAGGCCCGCAGACGCCAGAGTCTCCGAACGGACGACTTGAGCGAAGCAGTGATTGCCCCTCGACTCCTTCTCGGTACGGGGACCTTTCCCGATCCAGAGCGATACAACACCGACTTCGCCGCGCTCTCGCCGGAGTTGGTGGAATGTCTCAATGACCTCGGTGTGCGCCTTGTGGGCATCGATACGCCGAGCGTCGATCTCTTTGAGTCCAAGGAGTTGCCGAGCCACCAGGCGTTTCTCCGGTATGACATGGCGATTCTCGAGGGACTGGTCCTGCGCGGGGTACCTGCGGGGGTCTACGATCTCGTTGCACTTCCACTCCCGCTCGAGGGCTTCGATGCCAGCCCAGTGCGCGCCGTTCTCCGAACGCTTGCCGAGTGAGGGTGCCGACGACGGGATGCCGGAGCTAGGCGGGTCGGAGCTTGAGCGTCTTGCTCACGTCGTTCAGGGCCGACCGGAGCGCACGGAAACGATCGCCGGCCGTCCGGTAGACGTCACTCATTCCCACCCGATCTGCGAGGGGATGGTCGGAGGCTTCAGAGTAACCCATCCCACCGAGGGTGTCGTAATACGAGATGCCCGGCCCGCCGCGTCGTGATCGTTTCGAGTCGATGTGCTCTGGAAACACCCCCGAGCGCCAGAGGGCGTAGTTGCCAAGGTGAACCAGCACTCGGAAGCGCCTGTCCCCGTTTGAGGCCGCCGCATCGCTCATGATGTCCACCAAATAGGTGTGCTTGTGATCGTCCATGGGGGTGACACGATGAGCGCGATCCCCCTGTCCAAAGTCTCGCAAGAGTGACGCACAGTAGTCGGCCATGCGACGGTCGGGGATGTCATGCTCGACGAGTGCCTGGCGGATCAAGACATAGAAGAAGAGCGATGGAGAGGGTCCCGGCGGGTCTGCCGTCCTGACTTTGGCCGCGACTTTGGGCTCATCGAGGAGTTCGTCGAGGTCGACATCGAGAAGCATGAGCGCGAGGTCGTCCGAGGCCGGACGAACTCCGGATGCACCTTCCAGCACAAGGGCCAAATCGTTCGCAGTGAATCGACTTCTCGCGTCGGGTTGGATCATTCGCCGATCCTCCTCGGGGTTCACGAAAGCAACTCGGGTGCCAGCCGCTCAAGTGACTGCGGTCATAAGGTTTTCGGACCACGGCACGGTCGGGACTCTTGCGGTTGGCGACACTCTACCTCAGTATCGGAGACGCCGCCTGGCGGTCTGATGTGACGTTCTCCGGTCCGTTCCCCTCCCTCCGCCTCGTCAAGGAGTAGTCATGCTCGATGGCCTGATGATGGAGACACCGCTCACCCTCACACATCTTTTCTGGAGGATGGGCCGGTACTTCCCTGGACAACAGGTCATCACCAAGACCGCGGATGGGACCCACCGCTACACCTTGGCCGACCACGGCATCCGGACAACCCGTCTTGCGAGTGCGCTCCAGCGCATCGGGGTCCAACCGGGCGAGCGGGTCGCCACACTCGGCTGGAACAGCTACCGTCATTTCGAGGTGTACTTCGCCGTTCCCTGCATGGGGGCGGTGCTGCACACGGTGAACTTCCGCCTTCATCCCGAGCAGATCATTCACGTCATGAACCACGCCGAGGACGCGGTGGTTTTTGTGGATGCCACAATCTACCCACTCCTGGCCAAGATTCGACCCGCGCTCAAGACGGTGCGTGAGATTATCGTGATGGACGACTTGGGCAATTGGGCGGACCAGGACGGCACCCTGGAGTATGAGGCCTTTCTCGAAGGGGGCCATAGTGATCTTGCCTGGCCGGCACTTCCCGAAAACACCGCCGCCGGTTTGTGCTATACCTCCGGAACCACCGGGTTGCCCAAGGCCTGTCTTTACTCCCACCGCTCGCTTGTGCTTCATGGTCTGGGTGTGGGAACGAGCGGAGTTACCCTCACCGACAGAGATCGCGTTCTCTCCATCGTTCCGATGTTCCATGTGAACGCATGGGGTTTCCCCTTCGCGGTCGGTTTGACTGGATATGAGCTTGTGTTTCCAGGCCGGTTCATGCAACCGACCGACCTCGCAGGGCTGATCGAGTCGGAGAAGGTGACTTACATCGCGGGCGTCCCGACCATCATGGCGGGGATCTATCAAGCGGTGAAGGCGCAAGGGAACGATGTCAGCTCTGTCCGGCAGGCCACGGTGGGTGGGTCCGCCCTTTCACGGTCCCTGATCGAGGGGTTTGACGGCCTGGGGATCCCGATTCTGCAGGGATGGGGCATGACGGAGACCTCACCCGTCGCCTCGATCGGTGTGCTCCGGGCTCAGATGGATGCCTGGTCGGATGAGGAGAGGATCAACCGACGGTTGAAGCAGGGGCCAGCGCTCCCATTCGTGGAGATGCGGATCGTTGACGAGGAGGGCCGAGAACAGCCTTGGGATGGTGTGTCATCGGGCGAACTCCAGGTCCGTGGCCCTTGGGTGATCCGAGCGTACTACAATGAGCCCCGGAATGCTGAGTCGTTCGCGGACGGGTGGTTCCGGACGGGGGATGTGGCCACCATTGATCCGCTGGGGTATGTCCATCTCGTCGATCGCGTGAAAGACCTGGTCAAGAGCGGGGGTGAGTGGATCTCCAGCGTCGACCTCGAGAACGCCATCATGCACAACCCGAAGGTGGTCGAGGCAGCCGTGATCGCAGCGAATCATCCGAAATGGACCGAGCGACCTCTGGCGTGTGTGGTGCGGAACGACCCCACGCTCACCCGGGAGGAAATTCTCGACGGGCTCCGTGGTGTGGTGGCGGATTGGTGGCTGCCAGACGACGTGGTATTCCTCGATGAGATCCCGAAGACGAGCGTCGGGAAATTCGACAAGAAGTTGCTCCGCGAGCGGCATGGCGATCACCTACTGAAGACCGAACCCTAGAGGACACGAATGCAACGACGAACCCGCCTTCTCCTCCCGCTGCTGCTCTCCTACCTCGCCTCCCCGACCGGGGCACTCGGCCAGGCACCCGACGAGGCGATGACCCTGGCTCGACGAGTACTCTCCACGACTCCGCTGATTGATGGGCACAACGACCTGCCATGGGCGATTCGTGAGTCCGCAACGGCGCCCCGGGATGTCGAGGCCTACGACCTTCGAGGTCAGGTGTCCGGGATGACCGATCTGGAGCGTCTTCGCCGAGGGATGGTGGGCGGGCAGTTCTGGTCGATCTACATCCCGGGGGAGATTGCCGAATCCGGTTACGCGAGGGTGCAGCTGGAACAGATTGACATCGCGCGTCGGCTGATTCGCAGGTACCCGGAGGCATTGCAGTGGGCCCTCACCGCCGACGGGATGCGACGGGCCTTTGCGGCGGGGAGAGTCGGATCGGTGCTGGGGCTCGAAGGTGGCCACGCGATCGAGAACTCCCTGGGAGCACTCCGCGTCTATTACGAACTCGGAGCCCGGTACATGACCCTGACGCACAACGTGACGCTGGATTGGGCGGATGCTGCCGCCGACGAGGGGCGCCATGGTGGTCTGACCCGGTTTGGGGAGGAAGTCGTGCACGAGATGAATCGGTTGGGGATGCTGGTTGACCTGTCCCATGTCTCCCCAGCCACGATGCATGATGCGCTCGACGTGAGCGAGACACCAGTGATCTTCTCCCACTCGTCCGCCCGGGCGCTGCTGGATCATGTGCGGAACGTGCCCGATGACGTGCTTCGGCGATTGCCTGAGAATGGAGGCGTCGTGATGGTGACCTTCGTCCCATCGTTCATCTCCCCGAGGGTACGTCAGCACGACTTGGCGAGGGACGCGGCGGAGGACAGGGTGAGGAGCCGATATCCCAACGATCCTGCAGCCCGCGACCGCCAGATGGCCGTCTGGGACGCCGAGCACCCAACGCCCAGGGCCGAACTGCGGGAAGTTGCCGATCATATCGAGCACATCCGTGAGGTGGCAGGGATCGACCACGTGGGAATCGGGAGTGACTTCGACGGAATCTCCGAGACCATCAAAGGCCTCGAGGATGTCTCGACTTTCCCTTCACTCTTTGCCGAGCTGGCGCGGCGGGGTTGGTCGGAGGGAGATCTGCGAAAGCTGGCGGGCGAGAATATCTTGAGGGTCATGAGTCGGGCCGAGGTGGTTGCCAGTCGCTTGCGGCGGGAGCGACCGCCCTCGGTGCGGACCATCCAGGAGTTGGATGGTTCACCGTCCCCCGACTAAGGTCACCGCTGCCTCACATGCCACGTCCACGACCACCATGGAGATGTTACCATGTCCCATACGCTTCCCCCGCTGCCCTACGATTATGCCGCGCTCGAGCCCCACATCGACGAGCAGACGATGCGCATTCATCACGACAAGCACCATGCCGGCTACGTCAACAATCTGAACGCCGCGCTCGCCGATCATGCCGGTCTGGCTGAGAAGAGCGTCGAAGAGCTGATCGGGGATCTCACCTCCGTCCCCGAAAGTATCCGTGGCGCGGTGCGCAACAACGGCGGTGGGCACGCGAACCACACCCTCTTCTGGGAGGTCATGGCACCGGGAGGGGCATCGGCTCCGGAAGGGGCGCTGGCCGGTGCGATCGACACCGCGTTTGGCAGCCTGGATGCCTTCAAGGATGCGTTTACCAAGGCGGGGATGACACGATTCGGGAGCGGATGGGCCTGGCTGGTTCGGACCGATTCCGGCGTCGCCGTCCAGAGCACACCGAACCAGGATTCCCCGCTCATGGAGGGGCACCTTCCCATCCTCGGCTGTGATGTCTGGGAGCACGCGTACTACCTCAAGTATCAGAACCGACGGGCGGACTACCTGGCTGCGTTCTGGAACCTCGTCAATTGGACAGAGGTCGCACGACGTTACGCTGCCTGACCGGCCCAACGCGACCGGGATAGAGACCCAAGCGTGAGCGAGGCCGCTGCAGGATGGGGTCTCGGGGTCCTGCGGGAAGTTGCCCAGGCCCTGAACCGGGATATGCCACCCGAAGGCAATCTGCGGGCTGTGGCGGCGATCCTGGATCACTACCTGCCCACCACGCGGGTCACGATCTGGCGTCGGAGGGCCGTCGGGCCGTCCCTCCATCCCGTATCCTCCGGGACGACGGTACTCCCTCCCGTCGACGCACTCGCCATGCCCTCCGCGGACACGCTGCGGATCCCCATTGTCCGGGCCGGCCATCGGCTTGGGGCGCTCGACCTGCTGGCTCCCGGGGACCTCGCTCCGGCCCATCGAGAGGTGGCTGAAGGAGTCGGTGAATTGCTCGGGCCGTTTCTCGATGCCGTCCTGTTGTCGGAGGACCTCGCGGATGAGCTGGCCACTCGGGCTCGTGAGGTCCGCGAGCAGCGACAGTTCACCAACCTCATCATCGATTCCCTCCCGGTCGGCCTCTACGTGGTCGATCGGAACTATCAGATCCAAGTGTGGAACCGGAAACGGGAGACCGGCACGCAAGGTCTGCAACGTCATCAAGTCCTTGGGCGGCGCATCTTCGACGTGCTGACCTCCCAGCCGGCTGACACACTCCGTGCCGAGCTGGACGCGGTCCTCGACCACGGCGAGTTGAATCAAGAGGAAATCAATGTGACCAAGGGAGGAGAGACGCGCGTCTATCGACTCACGCGCGTCCCCATGCGGTTGGATGGCGACGGTGTGAGTCACGTGATCACCATCGGGGAGGACGTGACCGAACAGCGGGAGACCCAGCGCCGAATCATGCAAAGCGAGAAGCTCGCCGCGGTAGGCCAACTCGCGGCGGGGGTCATGCACGAGATCAACAACCCACTCGCGACGATCGGCGCGTGCGTCGCTGCAATCGACGCTCGCGTGGGATCTGCCGAGGGGTCCGAGATTGCTGAGTACTTGGAAATCATCGAGAAAGAGGTCGAACGATGCACCGGCATCGTAGACCAGTTGCTCGATTTCAGCCGGGCGCAACCCAAGGTCGGACGTGCCGAGCCTGCTACGCTGGATCAGCTGGTGAGCCAGACCCTGTTTTTGCTGAAACACCATGCGAGGTTCAAACGGCTCACCGTGGAGCAAGACCTGGCCGTCGGGCTCCCTCCAGTCGTGGTGGACGGCGAGAGGATCATTCAGGCGTTCATGGCTATCCTGCTCAATGCAGCCGATGCGATGGAACGAGGTGGAACGCTTCGGATCAGGACCGGGTGGACCCCGGGCCGGCAGGATGAACTGTTCATCGAGTTTGCTGACTCGGGGAGCGGGATTCCGCCTGAAGACATGTCCAAGATCTTCGAGCCGTTCTTCACCACCAAACCCCCTGGGCGGGGAACCGGTCTCGGCCTGACCATTACCTTCGGTATCATCGAGGAGCAGGGGGGAAGGATTACCGTCGAGAGTGAGCCGGGACGCGGGACCACTTTTCGCGTCTGCCTGCCGGCGGAGAAACCAGAAGGAACACCGTGAAGATCTTGATCGTCGAGGACGACCGGACCGTCGGAGAGTACGTCCGGCGGGGGCTCGAGGAGCAGCAGTACCAGGCGGAGTTGGTCGATGATGGGGCGGAGGCGCTTGCCCTGGTGTCCGGAGGCAAGTTCGACTTGGTGGTCCTCGATCTCCGACTCCCTGGCATGAATGGGGTCGAGGTGGTGAGGACGCTGCGAGATCGTGGGGTCACCATCCCCATCCTGATCCTCACCGCGCAGGACTCCGTCGACACCAAAGTGCAGGCCCTTCGGGCCGGGGCCGACGACTATGTGACGAAGCCGTTCGCGTTCGAGGAGCTCCTGGCACGGGTCGAGGCACTCGGGCGTCGCCCTCAGCAGATTGCCTCCCCCGTGTACAAGGTGGGTTCCCTCGAAGTCGATACCGCCCTGCGGGAGGTCCGGCGCGAAGGGAAGAAGATTGAAGTGACCCCAAAGGAGTATTCGGTCCTGGAGTATCTCCTGCGACACAAAGGGCGAGTGATGTCACGCACGCTCATCACCGAATATGTGTGGGACTATCACTTCGATCCTGGCACGAACATCGTCGATGTGGTCATCAATCGCTTGCGCAAGAAGATCGACCACGGGTATCCAACGAAATTGCTGCATACCGTTCGCGGCGTCGGGTATCTAATCCGGGAATGAGATGACCACGCTTCGGCAGCGCCTCACCTTCTGGTACACCGGGGCGCTCGGCGCCACCATTCTGGTGTTCGGGGCCAGCCTGTATCTCGATCGACGGGTGTCCAGTCTCCGGGAGATCGATCAACGCCTTTCGCTCGAGGCGGAGCTCTCCGCTGGGTGGCTTACGGAGTCGCGCCGGGTGGTCGAGCGGCTGATCGTCCCCGATCCGTTAGGGATTCCCACCCTCGACCCCGCCATTGCAGCGTATTTCGAAGCGTTCCGGGATTACCTGGTCATCGTCTCGCCGACCGGGCAGTTGCTCTTCCTCTCGGTGCAGGCTCGGGCGCTACCGCCTGCCGCCATCGACAGCCTCCTGGCGCTCGTCCAGCCTCCGGTCCCCTCCTTCGAGGGGACGGCCACCATCTCGCCACAGCTACCGGCCGTGCGATACCTGATCCAACCGGTTCCGGCTGCTGCCGGGCAGATTGGGGTAGTCTTGGTAGCGGCGGCGACGAACTCCGTGCTGTTTGGTCCCTCGGCCTTGTTGCGGTCCATGGTCGTCAGCCTTCCAATTCTTCTGCTGGGTTCGATCTTGCTGGGATTCTGGCTGGCAGGCACGGCCCTCAAGCCCCTCGACGCCATGGTGGCCGAACTCGAGGCGATTGCGGACGGCCGGAGCCTCCATCGGCGGTTGCCCGTCCCCGCGGGAGCCGATGAGACTCGACGACTGGCCCTGGCCGCCAACCGCACTTTCGGGAGGCTCGAGGACAGTTTCTCGGCCCTCTATCGCTTCACCGCGGATGCCAGTCACGAACTGAAGACCCCGCTCATGGTCCTTCGCGCCGGGGTCGAGCGCACACTCACCAATCCGAAGACCCCCCCGGAAAACCTCGAAGCCCTGGACGCATCGCTCGCTGAGATCAATCGCATGTCCGAGCTGGTTGAGAACCTGCTGATGCTCGCGCGGGCCGATGAAGGTCGTGCACCCCTGGTCGTGACCGAATGCGACCTGCGGGATCTCCTCGCCGAGGCCGCGGATACGGCGGGGATCCTGGCCGAGGACAAAGGGATCACGGTCACGACGACGATGCCGGAGCAGCCGGTTCATCTTCCTGTGGATCGGGCGCGCTTCAGCCAAATGCTCCTGAATCTCGTGACCAACGCCATCAAGTACACCCCTGAGGCGGGCGAGGTGCTGCTCGAATTGGCCGACGCCGGGGACGACGTCACCATCCTCGTTCGCGATACGGGGCGCGGAATCGCTCCCGGCGATTTACCGCATATCTTTGATCGATTCTGGCGAAGCGATCCCGCGCGATCGAGGGTCGGTCAGCCGACAGGGACGGGGTTAGGCCTGGCGATCACAAAGTGGATTGCCGAGGCGCACGGTGGGGAAATTACGGTCCAAAGCAGGCCGGGGCGGGGATCGATCTTCACCGTGCGGCTCCCTCGGGGGACGGAACGGATAGTTGAGTCGGGGGAGTAACTCACCTGTTATCGTTTTGTAATCTGTCCGAAATCCTACTGTGAGAAACACGTGGTTGATTGGGGATGCGAGTTGGCTGGTTATCCTCGTCACGCTGCATTCTGGAGGTACCAGACGGTATGTTCGACAACCTCATCGAATCGAAGAGGAAGGGGTTCAAGTCCACTGGACAGACCCTCATCTCCGCGGTGATTCACGTGGTTGTGGTCTTCGCGGCGATCCAGGCCACCACGGGTGCAGCGGAGACGTTGCGTGAGATTCTGCAGGACACCACCGCGTTCTTTCTGAAGCCCCCGGAGCCCCCGCCTCCACCCGAGAACCCTCCGCCTCCACCTGAGGCGATCATCACGGCGAATCCGCCGCCGATGGGATTCCAGACGGTGATTCCGCCGACGGACATTCCACAGGAGATTCCACCGATCGACCTCAACGAGAAGTTCAACGCCGCCGATTTCAGCGGCCGGGGCGTCGAGGGTGGCATCGCGACGGGGGTGGTTGGAGGAACGGGGCCGGTGGAAGTCGGTGAGACCTTCATCGAGGCGGAAGTCGACGATCCCGTCCGCCCCATCTCTCAGCCCTCTCCCAGGTATCCCCCGACCCTTCAGGCCGCCGGGATCCAGGGGCGGGTCGAGGTCCAGTACGTCGTCGATACCACTGGCCATGCCGAGCCAAGTTCCTGGAAGATCTTGAGAAGTACCAACAAGATGTTCGAGGAACCGGCCCGGGAATCCATTATGAAATCGGTCTTTCGGCCCGCTCGCATTCGGGGTCGCGCAGTGCGACAGCTCGTCCAGCAGGCAATTGGATTCACGATTCAGAACTAAGTCTTCTCCGCCGTCTTCGGACGACGGGTTCCCACTTCCTCACGAGGAGCAAGACCCATGGGTGTAGATCTGATGGAACTATGGAGTCACGCCGGGCCGTTCGCCAAAGGCGTGGTGTACGTGATGCTCATCATGTCGCTGATGTCGGTGTCGGTGGCGCTCAAGAAACTCTGGGTCTTCCAGAAGAGCATTGCCGCGACACGGAAATTCGCCCCGCAGTTTTCCCGGGCGATTCAGGAAGAGCAGCTCGATCAGGCCATCACCCTGGCCGAAAAAAACAAGGGTAGCCACGTGGCCAAGGTGTTGGGTGGAGCCCTCGCGGAAGTGAAACCCCTGCTTCGCGACCGAGCCACCATTACCGCGGCGGACATCAACTCGGCCGAACGAGCGGTCGAGCGGCAGATGCTGCTCGAATTGACCGAGTTCAAGCGTGGGCTCGGCATCATGGCCACCGTGGGATCGACAGCACCGTTCGTCGGCCTGCTGGGGACCACGATGGGTATCGTGGCGTCGTTCAACGCGATGTCGTCCTCGGGCGCCGCTGGCGGCCTGTCGGCGATCGCCGGCGGTATCGCCGAGGCGCTGATCACCACGGCGCTCGGCCTCCTCGTGGCGATTCCCGCCGTCTGGTTCTACAACTACTTCACGACCAAGATCGAGTACCTCACGGCCGAAATGATGCACAGCGCCAAGGAACTCATCGACTATCTGATCAAGAGCGTGGGCAGTGAATTTGGACGGTCGATCTTCACGAAAGAATTCCAAGCCCAGAAAGCAGTGACCGGCAGTGGGCATATCAACTAGCCAAGCGGGGCGGACGGCGGTCAAGTCCGAGCCCAACGTCATTCCGATGATCGACGTGATGCTGGTGCTGCTGATCATCTTCATGATCGTGACACCGCTCATCGCCTCGGGCTTCAAGGCCACCATGCCGGTTGGGGTCAACCTGACTCCGAGCCCCGAAGGTGAGGGCGAGGTGGTTCTCGGGATCGACGAAGGCGGGATGTACTTTCTCGACGGTATTCCCATCCCCGCCGAGGTACTCGAGGATCAGTTGAAGGCCATGTACGCCGTTCGCGAAACCGACAAGATCCTCTACTTCCGAGCGGATCAGAATCTCAAGTACGCCAAGATCCAGGAAGCCGTCGAGATCTCCAGGCGTGCCGGGGTTCGGGTTCTCGCGGCCATTACCGACGTGAAATCGGAGGGCAAAGGGCTCTTCGGGACCAAGGAGTAGCACAATGGGCGTTTCTGCGGGTCAGGAGCCGGGAACAGTCACCTCGGAACCGAACGTGATTCCGATGATCGACGTCATGCTCGTTCTCCTGATCATCTTCATGATCTCCCAGCCACTCGCGCGTCAAGTCCTGGAAGTGCAGGTTCCGCCGATCGAGACGGCCCAGGCGAGCAGCGCTCCGTCGACTCAGATCGTCCTCGATCTGACGGAGGACGGTGGGTATTCGATCAACACCATCGTGGTGCCGCTCGACCAGTTGGATACGCAAATCCATGCGATCTACGACAACCGGCCGACCAAGCTCATGTTCATCAGGGCAGCACCCGATCGAATCTTCCAAGAAGTGATCGAAGCCATCGACATCGCGCGTGGGGCAGGGGTTCAGGTCGTAGGATTCACTCCGACGAGCTGATTCAAAACCCGAATTGCAGGTCAAAGGGTGTGGGAACGAAACGGTTCCCGCACCTTTTGCGTTGTGGGGGTGTCTCAGGCCGTCGTCTCAGGAGATCTTTTGGCTGTGCGCGATGAATCGAGACCGGTGCCGAGCGTGCTGCTTCCCCGTTCCCGCCGGTCGCCCTGGAGCAGTCTCCTGTCCCTTCTCCTCCACGGAGTGGTGATCGGGGCCCTGTTTTTCGCCCGATGGCGAGGACTGATGGGATGGGAGGAGATTCTCGATCCAGGCGAGGGGCCTGGT
>QKDC01000094.1 GCA_003246755.1 Gemmatimonadota bacterium
CGCTTGCAGCGGTGGGGGACGAGGTGTGAGCGCATGACACCATGGAGGAACCCATGCGATACTACTCTCCTGTACTCACCCTGGTTCTCTGCAGCATGGTCGCCGGATGCGCGCCGGGTCCCGCCGCAAAACTCGAAGACAACAAAGGGCTGATTCAGCGCTTCACCGAAGCCACCAACGCCGCGCAGTGGGACGTGCTCAGGGACGTCGTCGCGCCGAACTTCGTCCGACACAGTCAGGCGACGGCCGGCCCCGAAGTACGATCTTTGGATGAGTTTGTCACCCTCCAGCAGACGTTCCTAGCGAGCATGCCCGACCAGCATGTCACCATCGACCAACTAGTGGCCGAGGGTGACTTGGTCGCCGTGCGTGCACGGTACTCAGGGACCTTGACCGGACCGATGGGGGACTTCCCTGCGACCGGCAAGTCCGCCGAGACCACGTTCCTCGCCATCTTCCGGATCGCAGACCACATGATTGCCGAGATGTGGGTGGAGTGGGACAACGTCGCCATGCTCACCCAACTGGGGCTCTTCCCGCCACCGGGAGCGCCCGAGGACTGACACTCCCAGCCGCGGGACATCTCCTATCACGCGGTTCATGTACCCGTGTTCCAACTGCATTGCGTCGACCTCCAGATCGCGGTATGTATTGCTGATCCCGCCACTCGGAGGGGGCACTCATGAAGGCGTCACGCCTCTTTCTCGGCACGCTCATCGCGCTCGTGGCGTGTGGGGAGGGAACGCAGGGGTCGATCGACCAGACAGCCCTGGGGGAGACTGCCGCCTGCGCGTCGTGCCACGAGCAGATCGTGGAGTCGTTCGTTCAAACGGCTCATTTCAACACGTCGGCCGAAGCCAGCAGTGGCTCGATCAAAGGGAGCTTCTCCGAAGGCCGAAACGTGTTGCGCACACATGTGGACGACGTGTGGTTCGAGATGGAGGAACGGGACGGGGGGTTCTACCAGACTGGCTACACCCGCGCCCAGAGTTCGGGAATCCGTCTTCCGGAAACCAGCCCACCCCGCGCGCGCACCGAGCCCTTCCACATCGTGGTGGGCTCCGGCAAGGTGGGACAATCGTATCTCTACTGGAAAGATGACGGGTTGTTCCAGTTACCCGTTTCCTACCTTTCCGAACTGGGGGAGTGGATCAACAGTCCGGGATACTATGACGGCTTCATCGATTTTGACCGGCCCATCCTTCCCCGCTGCCTGGAATGCCACAGCACTTCCTTCCAGCCACGACGAGACGGCAGCGGCATGCTGTACACCCGGGAATACACGCTCGGGATCACCTGCCGCAAGTGCCATGGTGATGGCAGCCGCCATATCGAGTATCACCGGACGGGGGGTGGTGACACCACCGGCCGGTCCATGGTCAACCCGGCGGACTTCTCCCGACAGGGACAACTCGACGCCTGTGCCCTCTGCCACGGCGGCGACCGGAAGCCCAAGCAGCCGACCTTTTCGTTCAAACCGGGGGATGTGCTTGACGACTATTTCTTCGAGCCCGCCCAACGCGACAACCCTCTACCCGACGTCCATGGAAATCAGGTAGGCCTCCTGGAGGGTAGCGCCTGTTTTGTGGGGAGCCCCAGTCTGACCTGTTCCACGTGTCACGACGTGCACCAGCAGGACAGGGATCTGTCTGTTCTCGCCGGCAAGTGTCTCGCGTGCCACCAAGTCGACGACCATCCCCGTGCTGCTGAGATTGGGGAGCAGATGAACTCATCGTGCGTCGATTGCCATATGCCCCGCAGGAAGTCAGATATCCTGCAACTCGCTATTCCGGGACGTGAGTCCTTCATCTCCTATCGCAGCCATGCGATCGCGATCTACCCCGATGTAGCCGACAGCATTCTCCAGGCGCACCGCCCGCAATAACACCATCGTGCGATCGGGAGTCTTGGCCCTGGTGCTCGGGTCGGGCGTGCCGCCCCTGGCGGACCCGATCAAGCCTCGTTGGAGATCGTGAACTTGAACCCGTCCGGGTCCGTCAGGGAGAACCCCATCGGTCCCCAGGGAAGCGCCTCCGGTTCGCTGTCCAGGGTGATGCCCGCGGCCTTGGCCCTCGCGGCAAGGGCCGGAATGTCGCCGGCTGTAGTGAGCCAGAACCGAAGGCCAACACCCTTCGACCGATCGCGACCCTTGGCGAAGTCATCCTGCCCGATCCCCAGGTGGGCATTGCCGCACTTGAGCATGTAGAACCGAACGACTCCTTCCGCCTCGTTCTTGTCCGCGATTTCGAAACCCAGGCCTTCGGTGTAGAATCGCAGACTCGCCTGTAGATCGTTGACCGTGAGTGCCGGGGCAAGACCGCGGGCGTCGAGGGTAGTTTCAGCCATGACTTCCTCCAGGAATGTGAACGCTCGAGACGATGGACTAAGGTATGCCCTATGGTACACATCGGCGACAAGGCCTCCCGCACACTCACACTCACGGCCGATCACGTTGAGTCTTTTGCTCGGCTGAGCGGCGACTACAACCCGCTCCACTTCGATGAGGCGTACGCGGCCACGACACCGTTCGGTAGACTCGTTGTGCAGGGAGGGCTCACCACGGGTCTGCTACACGCCCTGGTGGCGATGGATCTCCCTGGCCCCGGCACGGTCTTCCTCAGTCAGAACTGGAGGTTCACCGCGCCAGTGTATATCGGTGACACCATCACCGCGGAAGCATGTGTGCTCAGTACCCACGCCTCGAAGCCCGTCTGTCACCTGGAAGTCACCGTGAAGCGGCAGGACGGCACCATGGTGCTCGAGGGCGAGGCGTGGTGTTACACTTTCTCGACCAGGACCCAGGAGGAGTGATGGATACGACGGCACACCCTCGCGCACCAGGCGGTGCGTCCCTCTGTCAGCTGATTCGGCGGACGGTGCAGTTGCGTCCACACGCCACGGCGACCCAGTTCGGAGACCGGCAATCGACCTGGGCCGGGCTCCAGGATCGGATCGCCCGCCTCGCCGGTTGGTTGCACGAACTTGGTGTGGAGGAGGGAGACCGTGTGGCCATCTTGGCCCTCAACAGCGATCGCTACTTTGAATACTACTTCGCCGTCTCATGGGCAGGGGCGGTGTTTGTCCCCATCAACACACGACTCGCTCCGGCGGAGATGGTTTACTGGCTGAACGACTCCGAAAGTAGCGTTCTCTTCGTGGATGAGGCCCTCTTGCCCTCGTTCCGGGCGGCCGAGAGCCAACTCGAAACCGTCAGAACCAAAGTGTTTCTCGGCGACGGAGCGCCCCCTGATGGGTTCTTGCCCTACGAAGACCTCGTCGCCCACGACCCCATCCCGGCTTCGAGGCGTCAAGGCAATGACCTTGCCGGCATTTTCTACACGGGGGGCACGACGGGGCGGTCCAAGGGCGTAATGCTGAGTCATCGTGGTCTGACGCTGAACCCACTGCAAGCGCAGTCGGTCGTGCAGTTCAAGCCCGCCGATGTGTTGCTGCATGCCGCACCCATGTTTCACATCGCGGACGGTTTCCTCTGCATGGCCTCGGCCATGCATGGTGTCAAGAGCGTGATTCTCCCCGGGTTCGAGCCGACGCTGGTTCTCCGTGCTGTGGAGAAGGACGGGATCACGCAGACCTTGCTCGTGCCCACGATGATCGGGATGGTCGTGAACCACCCGGAGGTCGAGAAGTACGACCTGTCGGGTCTTCAGCGGGTGCTCTATGGTGCATCCCCCATGCCGGAAGGCGTCATTGTCCGGGCGATGGAAGTGATGCCCTCCGCGGAGTTCGTCCAGGCCTACGGCCAGACGGAAACCTCTCCCATCCTCACCATCCTCGAATCGGAGTATCACGTCACCTCGGGACCCAAGGCCGGTCGACTCCGGTCGGCCGGACGCGCGCTTCCCGGAGTTGAGATGTCTATCCAGGATCCCGCGGGCAATGAGGTCCCTCGTGGCACAGTCGGTGAAGTGTGCGCCCGTGGCGACAACATCATGATCGGATATTGGAAGCTACCTGAACTCACGGCAGAGACATTTCGTGGAGGGTGGCTTCACACCGGTGATGGTGGATACATGGACGAGGACGGCTTCGTCTTCATCGTGGACCGGGTGAAGGACATGATCATCACCGGCGGCGAGAATGTGTATTCCGCAGAGGTCGAAAACGCGGTTTATCTTCACCCAGCGGTCGCGGAATGCGCCGTGATCGGTATCCCGCATGATGCCTGGGGGGAACAGGTCCACGCCATTGTCAGGCGCAAGCCCGGCTCCTCGATCACCGAGCAGGAACTGATCGAGCATTGCCACGGGCTCATCGCGGGTTTCAAGTGCCCCCGGAGTGTCACGTTCTCAGAAGACCCCCTTCCGTTGAGCGGTGCAGGGAAGATCCTCAAGAGCGAACTCCGGAAACCCTACTGGCAGGATCAGACGCGCAGCGTCCACTGAAGGGCGACCCCACAACCACGAACATCACGATCGGAGTGTCGTCTTGGCCGACCTGAAGACCAAACCAACGCGGAAGAGCGTCGAGGCCTTCCTCGGGACGATCGAGGACCCTGCGCGGCGCAGGGAATGCCGCACCATTGCGAAGATCATGCGGGAGGTGACCGGTACGAAGGCCACCATGTGGGGCCCCAGCATCGTCGGGTTTGGGAGCTACCACTACAAGTATGCGAGTGGCCGTGAAGGCGACTTCTTTCTCACCGGCTTCTCACCTCGCAAGCACAACCTGACCTTGTACATCATGTCTGGCTTCACCGGATACACGGCCCTCCTGCGCAAACTCGGGAAGCATTCCACCGGCAAGTCGTGTCTCTACATCAAGAGTCTGGCGCAGGTCGATCTCGACGTCCTCACAGAACTCATTCAGCAATCAGTCGCCCACATGAAGTCGCGACAGGGATGAGTCATAAGGTTCCCCTTCGATCAGATCGAGGGTACTCGCCGTGGGTGTGATCAAGATCGGAGATGGCCTCACCGAGGTTCCTCTCAGTGGGGTCAACGTCTTTTTCCTCGCCGACGGCACCGGCGGACTGGTCCTCTTCGATGCCGGGTTCCCCACGAGCGAGAGGGCCATCGAGGCGGCGGTCGAGGCACTCGGACATGAGCTCACCGACATCCGGCATATCTTCGTCTCGCACTCGCATGGCGATCACACCGGCGCTCTCGCAAACCTGAAGGCGCGCACGGGCGCCTCGATTTACATGCACAGATCGGAAGCGAACCTCGTCGCGAAGGGCCGAGCGGCCACGCACCTGACGGCAGGCCCGGGTTTCCTCAGCCGCCGGATGCATCGCCGCCTGATGAACATCGTCCCTCCAACGGTGACCGCGGTGGAGACGGACGTTCTGGTGAACGACGGAGACGTCGTACCGATCGCCGGTGGCATCGAGGTGATCCACACGCCAGGCCACACACCAGGCCATGCCGTATTCCTCGCGAGGGAACCTGGCGCGATCTTCCTGGGGGATGCTGCGGCCAACGTGTACGGGCTCCGACCCATGTCGTCGCACGGCGATCACTGGCAGGCGGAGCAGAGCATTCGGCGCGTGGCACAGCGGGAGTTCGAGGTGGCATGCTTCGGGCATGGGACAGCGATCAGGCGGCGGGCGTCTGCCCGATTCCGGCGACGCTGGAAAGCCTGAACAGCTCCGGAAGCGTGCCTCGTGGTCCCGCGCTCATCTCCCCCGACGGTGTCTCGTGAGCAGGTAGTGCGCCTCTGGTTCCAGCGCCAGGGGCTTCTCTCCCCGCGTGCCGGCCCGCTTACCAAGAAGAGCCTCACCGCACACCTCGAACGCACGGGGGCCCTCCAGGTCGATACGATCAATGTCGTGGAAAGGGCTCACTACCTGACACTCTGGAGTCGCTTCGGAGCCTATCCGCGCGCCAAGGTCGACAAGTGGGTCTACGACGACCAGGTGGGGTACGAATACTGGGGCCACGAGGCTTCCATCCTGCCGATCTCGCACCTCCCCATCGGGCGGCGGCGGATGAAGGGCTTCCCTCCAGCGAGCTGGAAGAAGAAGTCATGGTGGAGTCGGTTTCAGACCTCGCCGGCGTCCAAGCGTCGGGTGCTGCGGAGGCTGCAAGACGAAGGACCGTTGGAAAGCTCGGACTTTGAGGCTCACCCGGAAGAGTTCGGTCCGGACGGCCCTCCCGGAGGTTCACTGCCTCTACGCAAAGAGGACAGCCGATCCCTCAAGCTGCTCTGGCATGCCGGACGCGTGGCCATCAAGTCGCGCCGTCACTTTCGATGTCAGTACGATCTCGCCTCCCGTGTACATCCTCCTGGAGCAACGGCAAGCAAGCGGGCGTTCGAGGACAGCTGGCTCCAGATCGGACTCTCAGGAAACGGCATCGCCACCGAGCGGCATCTGGTGAACTATTTCACAGCACCAGAACTCACGACCTCCGAACGGAAACGCGTTCTTGATCGAAGTCTTCGAGCAAGACGCATCCTCGAAATTAGAGTGAGCGGGGATCGCGGCCGGTGGTTCACCACACCAGAGATCTTGGAGAGCCTCGACTCCATCCCGGACCCTGAGGGAACCACTTTGCTCTGCCCCTTTGATTCGTTCCTGTGGCAGCGACAGCGCGCCGAGGATCTGCTCGGCTTCCGCTATCGGATCGAGATCTATGTACCGTCCGCCAAGCGACAGTTCGGCTATTACGTGCTCCCCATTCTTCATGAGGGCCGGCTCGTGGGGCGTTTGGATCCCAAAATGCACCGCGATCGAGACACCTTGCAGATCAAGAACCTTGTTTTCGAAGAAGGCGTGACCCCCGATGGGAAACTGATCCGTAGACTCCGGGAGACTCTGCACGACCTGGCCGAATTCACGGGAGCCACACGACTCGACCTCCCTGGACCCTGGCACCGGCTCGCGTCGTGATGCCCGACCTCGTCATTCGCATCAAGAAGAAGACCGACGGATCCGCCGCACTCAGTTGTGTCCGGCAGGATGGCTCTGTGACCTGGCAACGTCAGGAGGGCCGACAGGGTCAGTTCTTCCCCGTACACGACATGACCCACTATGCCGTAGAGACGGTTCTCGGACACCGGAAAGGCTTCTACGGCCTGGTGTCCGAGGGCTGGGACCTCACCGATTTCGGTGCGCCCTGGCCGCGCGGGCGGATTCCCGAAGATGCCGACCCCTCAGAGCTCATCGTGGGGTTCCTGGACGCCGAGCGCGCCAGCGGGGAGCGCTGGTCGGCATCCGACTTCAACGACCGGTTGGCCAATTACTACAGCGAACATGGCCTTTCGGGTGGTTGTACTCTCACTGATGACCAGCTCGCCCGGATTCGGGAGCGAATGCGCGAACTCTTTCACGCATGGATCGCGGTTCCCCCAGGGGAGAGCCTGGAGCTCGTATTCGCGAGACCGTGAACCCCGCTTCTCCGCGAACATGCTCGGGGTTATGCTTCCGCGGGGCGCAGAGGGGCGCCCTCGCCCGAGAAAGAGACTCTCACCCTCGGATTCACGCAGGGTTGTTCCATGGCGAACTCCCTGGTTGCTGCTTCGCGTCGGGCTAGGCAGCGCGAGCCACGGAGTGTGTCATGCAGCCTCAGCGCGTCCCCACCATCAGGAGTTCCAAGCCCACTTCCCCGGTTGCCGCTCGCCTGGAGGCGCAGCGACTGCTCAAGCAATTCCGCGCTGGCGGACCGGATTCGACCGCCGCCGCGGATCGGATCCGACGACTCCGGTCATTCGCCGGCCTCTCGACGGAGGACCTCCTCGCCTCCAGAGGGCGAGTTCGCCTGAAACATGCCCTCGCGGTCCTCGCGCTCGAACACGGCTATTCCTCATGGGTCGAGTGGAAGACATCCCTCGAGGGGAAACGTGTCGAGCTCTACACACCGTCGCTCGGGTTCTTTCTCAACCGCTGGTTCACGAGCTACTCGGAGGCTCGGGCATCCCTGAAGCAGGACGGCGGGTACCTTTTTCCCCATGGCGATCACTACTTCATTGCCGAGGAGGAGGCCGTGCGACAGATGGGTCTGGACCCGCACGCATCGGAGTGGATCCTGATCGAATTTGATTGGGCTCAGCCGGCAGACCGGCAAGCACACGGACGGCTGGAGCGACTCCGACGGCAGGCCGTGACGACACTGGCTTCACCGCAGTGAATCTGATCGCAAAGGGCCGTCGCACGACGACGGCCCAGGCGATGCTCTTCGACCTCGATGGCGTCTTGGTGGATTCCCGGCCGTGTGTGAAACATGTGTGGGAAGAATGGGCTGCTGCCCACGGATTCGACGCAGAGGAGTTTCTGAAGGTGGCTCATGGCCGTCGGACCCGGGAGACGCTGCGTATGGTCCGGCCGACACTCGACATTGCGGCAGAAGTCGCCGTCCTCGACCGGATGGAGGAGACCGAGACGAGGGGCCTCCTTCCCGTGGAGGGCGCCCTGCCACTCCTGGAGAGTCTTCCAGCCGACCGCTGGGGAATTGTGACGTCGGGCAGCCGGGAAGTCGCTTCGCTACGGCTTCGCATTGCGCGCCTCCCCCGCCCTCGGGTCTTCGTCACGGGCGAAAATGTCACACATGGAAAACCCGACCCCGAGGCGTACCTCCACGCGGCGAGACAACTTGGCGTGGCGCCGGGACAATGTTTCGTGCTGGAGGACGCACCGCCCGGACTCGCTGCCGCCAAAGCAGCAGGCATGACCGTCGCAGCCGTCCTTACCACCCACGAGAGGACCGACCTGAAAGGGGCTGATGCGTTCGTGCCGAATCTGAGCGGTGTTCAGGCCCTCGCAACCAGCAAGGGTCTGCGGGTCAGCTTTCCTGACGACTAGGGCTATCACCCAACTCCGATTTCTTCGAGTACATCCGCCAGTTGACGCCACCGCTGCTCGATGCTGCCGGTGTACCCGACGGAGAGACGCACCAGGCCAGGAGGGATTCCGGCCTTCTCCTGGTCCTTCTCGCTCAATTCACTCGACGTCGAGCTCGCCGGGCATGACAGCAGCGTCTCGAAGTAGCCCAGGCTCACCGCCATGAAGCCGAATCGGTCCTTGTTTTGCAGCAGGTTTATGAACCGATTGGCGCGTTCGGCGCTTCCAAGATCCACACAGAGGATGCCACCAGCACCATATCCTCGATTCTGAATTCGCTCGAGAAGTCCATGATCGGGATGACTGGGCAACCCCGGATACACCGTTGCCACTCCCTGCGAGGCAAGTCGAGAGGCGTAGACCTGAGCGCGCCGGCTGTGCTCGACCATCCGTAAGCCGAGGTGAGGAAGACGGACACTGATGTTGTAAGCCACCCGCGGGTCCATTGTTGGCCCCACCAGCATCAGGGCACCCTTGTGCAGGTCCATCAGGCTCACGATGAACTCTTCGGTACCACAGATCGCACCCGCGATGGCATCGGAAGCCCCGTTGATGAACTTGGTTAGACTGTGCACGACCACATCCGCCCCCAGTTGAATGGGCGATACGATCATCGGACAGAAGGTGTTATCGACGACGAGTGTTGCACCGCGCGCATGCGCCAGCGCTGCCAGGCGGGGAATGTCCGCGATGCGCAATGTTGGATTGGACATCGTCTCAACGAACAGCATTCTGGTGCGGTCGGTGAGCGCGTGCTCAACCTGCTCCAGGTCCGTCATGTCAACGAAAGACACGTCCAGTCCCGTCTTCTCGGGCAGGAATTCTGCCAAGAGGGCGAATGTCCCTCCGTAAACCGTGTGGCTGGAAACAACGTGGTCACCCACGGAGCACAATTGGAGCATGACCGCAGTGATTGCGCTCATTCCACTCGCGGTGCAGTAGCCGGCTTCAGCGCCCTCGAGGGCAGCCATTTGCCTGCCAAGGACGTAGACCGTTGGGTTGAAGTGTCGGCCATACAGGTAGCAGCCGCCCTGTTCTGGGCCGTACCGGCCCTGGAAGACAGCTGGCATGGTTTCAGGGTCCATGACCGTGAAGGTCGTACTGACCTCGACGGACATGTTGACACCACCGTGCTCACCAAACTCGTGCCGCATGTCGGCAAGGGATTCAATAGGATCGAATTCGCTCATCGCAGCTCTCCAGCATAGGCTTCGGGACATGAGGGCCACAGAAACCCCCGAAGAAGTCTAGTGGCAACAGCCCCCAAGCCCTTGCGCGAGGCAGATTTGCGAGTAGGCGAGAATGGCGGTACACTCCTGTCAGCCGCCCTGACCACATTCTAGGAGGAATTCATGCGTCGTTTGGCCTTCGGCCTGGTGGCCGTTCTGCTCGTTGGTTGTACCCCATCCGAGGAAGCTGCGCCCGCCGAGGACGTCGCGATGGAGACTGCCGGTCTCAGTGCAGCCGACCTCGTGGGGACCTGGAACATGAGCGCCTATCCTGAGGGCTCCGATTCGGCCGTCACCTACACGATGGTGGCGACGGAGGATCCATCTACCTGGACCGTCCAGTTTGAGGGGCTCGACCCCATGACCGCGATGGTCACGTTCGAGGGTAACGAGGTGACCACCGTCGTCGGCCCATATGAGAGCCGGCTCCGGCCGGGGGTCATGGTCACGACGACAGGGGTATCCCATCTGGAGGGAGACATGTTGATGGGGACCTTCGTGGCGCGATACGAGACGACCGAGCCAGATTCCGTCATCTCGGGGACCTCCCACGGGACCCGCGCGCAGTAGGGAATTTCGGTGCTTCCCACACCGCCGGATTCGAGAGTGACCGTCGCCTGTTTGGGACGGTCACTCTCGTTTCTGCGCTGACCTCGGTACCGTGCTCGACGGGATCCGACGCTTCGTTGCCCAGCGCATTGCCCCGACGCCGGGATCTCCGACTGAGGTAACCGGGGATGGGCAACCCGAGAACCGACAAGAAAGATCGGACGAGCGGATACGCATCGCCGCCTGCGCACTCCTTCTCGAGTTGGCGCACGCAGATGGGGAGTTCAGTTCGGAAGAACGCGAGCACATCGAGGGGGCGCTGGCCCGGCATTTTGGCCTGGATGACGCTACCACGGCGGAACTTCTTGCGCTGGCTGAGGTCGAACGACAGAAGTCCATCGACCATTTTCAGTTCACCCGTCTCATTACCGAAGGATACGATCTCGGACAGCGGATGGTCTTGGCGGAAGTGATGTGGGGTGTGATCCTCGCCGACGGCAAGATCGCCGACCACGAGTCCTATCTAGTTCGCAAGCTGGCCCATCTGCTCGATCTCCAACCCGCATACCTCAGTGAGGCGCGGAAAGCCGCTACCGGGGAGCGCTAGGGTCAGACTCCTCCTCAGAGCGTTTTCCTTCAACGGCCATGGTGACCTCACGCAGTGTCTCGACCAGGAGCCGATCTTCGGAGCGGGCAAGCCACCGCCAGAGGAGACGCACCGGTAGGTAGCCGGCCGCGGCAATCACTGGGGCCGCTCCCAAGCCGAGGGTGGCCAACAAACCCACCGACTTGAGGATGGCGAGGGTGCCAATGGCCCCCATCATACCCCCGCCCATGAACAATGCCGTGGCCCCATCCCGAAAGTTCCCCATCACCCGAACCAGAGTCCGGTCCCCACTCGGCCGAACCGTCACATAGCGCCCGCCCAATCCGCCACGCGCGCGCCAGTCGAGTTCACCGCGGTCAGTATTGGCGATGCCGTGACGCTGCATGACCCGCCGGATCGCCAGCATGAGATCGGCGTAGTCTTCGGCGGAGATCCGTCCATCGACCCACTGCTCGTACTGGTAGGTCATCGGGGCTCCGAGGAGTGGATGAGCGGTACGAGTCGACCGGATCTCGAGCGCGGTTGCCGCCGCCTCGACCACCTTCGCGTCAATTCCGACTTCGGCAGCGATCTCCTTCACTTCCGCGAGGGTCAACCCCTGGGAGGACTCCGTAGGTCCCCGGTGGGCAGGGTCGATCGCGTTGCGAAGGATGAGCGCAACTTCCTCCTCATCATAGCGTCTTTCCGTCACCCATCGCTCCTGTGGTCTCGTGATCGTGCTCAAGAAGAATACAGCCGAAGCTCATTCCCGACCGAAGGGGGTGGATAGGGTGTTACATTTCGGGCGTCCGCACTCGCGAGGAGGGACCATTGTCGAAGCGTGATGCCCAGAGGTTGGCTGCCCTGATCAAGAAGACCGCCGCCAAGACCCCAAAGAACAAGGGCGACCGCGCAGCCCAATACGACGACACCCTGCGCCAGCGCCCGCCCGAACACGATGCCGAGACCAATCGGTTGTTCAAGGAGATGAAGCGCCGCGAGTTCTAGTAGGCTCCACAGAAGGGATGCTCCATGGGTAGTTACAAGGTCGAGCAACGCCGCCTCCAGCATAAGGGTCGGCAGTTCCATTTCGTTTCCTACGACGGCGAGCCCGCGAACCCCGCCAAGGATCTCCCCGGCTCCGATCCATCCTGGTTCATGATGGGGTCCGGCAAGCGATGGCCTGCCATCCCGCACCAACCAGGTCAGGATGCGGAAGAAGTGGACAAACTCCTCACGGAATGGTTGGAAGAGAACGTCTTCGACTGATCCATCTGGTGGAGCGGCGACCGCACCCTCGCTCCCATTTCCAACGCTCGGACCGACCATGAAACGACTGGCTCTACTCAATCTCGCCGCCGCCACCGTTTTCATGGCTCCGGGCCTCGCGGCGCAGGGTCTTCCGCAAAGTGATCGGCACGAGATTCACTCCGCTGCGCTCGGAGCCACCCGGCCCTTCATGGTCAGCGTTCCAAGCGGATACGAGCGATCCGCGACCCGGTATCCGGTTCTCTATGTCCTCGACGGGCCGTCACACTTCTACTACGTGATCGACCAGGTGCGCTACCTCGCCGGTCAGGGTCGGGCACCCCAAATGATCGTCGTCGCCATTCCCAATACCGACGATCGTACCCGTGACCTGACTCCTCCGTCGGAAACGGAGAATGCGCAGACCGGATTCCCTACTGCCGGAGGAGCGGACCGATTCCTGACGTTTCTCGCTGATGAGTTGATTCCGCACATCGATTCCACATACCGGACTGACGACTTCCGTGTCCTGGTGGGTCACTCCTTCGGTGGTCTTTTCGCTGCGCACACCATCCTCACCAGACCAGAGGTCTTTCGAGGATACATCGCGATCAGCCCTACACTCTGGTGGAACAGGAAGACGCTCGTCGATCGTCTGGCGAGCCATGCAGAAACATGGACCGGCCCGAAGGTGTGGCTCTATCTGACGTCTGGGAGTTTCGAGGCAGACATCCTGAATTCCGTCACCCAGCTCACCGGCAAGCTCAAGAGCGCTTCACCACAGTTCTGGTGGCGTTTCAAGTACATGCCGAAAGAAAACCACGGATCCATTCCCTTCCGAAGCATCTTCGACGGACTCGAAGGAATCTTTGCTGAGGGGAGCATTTCCGATAGTGCCCGATTCGACATCGTCGCGTCACCGAATGCCGGTGCCGCAATGCAGAAAATGGCGATTCTCGATGAACAGCTGCGGTCGGCCTCCCAGGTGTACGGGCGGGAGATCCGCGTGCCAGAGGTGTGGATCAACCAACTGGGGTATGGGTTTCTCGGACGAGGAGACGCCCGGAGCGCCGTGGTGATTTTCAAGGAAAACGTGTCACGCTACCCAGAATCGGCCAACGCCTACGACAGTCTTGGGGATGCCTACCTAGTCGCTGGGGACGTCGCCAGCGCCCGTGAGGCCTTCAGTGAGGCGGTACGACGGGCCAAGGAGAGTGGTGACCCGGTGCTCTCCGCTTCGGAGCGCAAACTACGGCAACTCGATTCAACGAATCCCCCGACCCGGCCCCCCGACCCCTAACCGCAGTCAGACCCGTACGGAGCCCACATGCCGACCCGTCGCCAATTCCTCGGAGCCTCCTCCCTTGCCATCGCCGGTGTTGCCACCACCCCCCTCGTTGCCCAAGGGCGGAGACGGGAGGACCAGGCACAGGGCGACTTGCCGCCAGCGATCGCCGCTCTGACGTCGCAGGAGAGTCGGATGCGGCCGATCACCACCGAAGAACGCCTCGGCCGCATCGGGCGGGCGCGAGAATTGATGGGTCGGGTCGGAATGGACGCCCTCATGTTGATGGGCGGCACCAGTCTCCGGTATTACACGGATATCTCCTGGGGCGGAGGCGAGCGAACATTCGCGGTCCTCATTCCACGGGAAGGGTCACCATTCCTGGTGTGTCCGGCCTTCGAGCGCGACCGAGCGATGGAGCAGGTCGCCGCGGGTCCGCTCAAGGGGGACGCGACGATCATGACCTGGGAAGAAGACCAAAGCCCCTACGAACTCATCGCCGAAGGGCTCCGAACACGCGGGGTGGTCACCGGACAGGTGGGAATCGAGGAGTCGGTGCGCTGGGTGTTCAGTGATGGCGTGGCCGCCGCAGCACCCGCATTGACCTTGACGAGCGGTACGCCGGTCACCGCCGGTTGTCGCATGATCAAAGACGCGCACGAACTCGAATTGATGCGTCTCGCTTCGGAGGTCACCCTCGCAGCCTACGAAGCCGCCTGGAAATCATTGAAAGAAGGAATGACACAAGGCGACTTTGGACGCCTGGTTTCGCAGGCGCACTCGCGGCTCGGGTTCTCCGGTGGGGCCAGTGTGCAGGTGGGAGAATACTCCGCGCTCCCGCACGGATCACGCACCCCACAAGTCATTCGAGAAGGCACCATCCTCCTGATCGACGGTGGCTGTTCAGTTGGCGGGTATGCCTCCGACTTGAGCCGGACATTCGTGCTCGGCAAACCGACGGACAAGATGAAGCACGTCTTCGACATCGAGCATCGCGCTCAAACTGCCGCCCTCCGGGCGGCGCGCCCAGGCGTGGAGTGCCAGGCGGTGGATGCGGCGGCAAGGAAGGTGATCGAGGACGCCGGCTTCGGCCCCGGGTACAAGTACTTCACACATCGGGTCGGCCATGGAATGGGGATGGACGGGCACGAATGGCCGTATCTCGTCAAAGGGAACACGCTCCCCCTCGCACCCGGCATGACCTTCAGCGACGAACCTGGGATCTACATCCCCGGGGAGTTCGGTGTGCGCCTCGAGGACGACATGGTCATCACCGAGGGCGGTGCGGAACTGTTTACCCCCCAAAGTCCGTCACTCGAAGACCCCTTCGGCCGCGGGTAGGTGGGGCCTCCGAGCACGCTGACGACGACCAGTCTTGCGATTGGCGCACAACAGCTTGCCAGTTGCGATCGTCGGCTCGGAGCTGCCCTGGCCCGGAACGGAGTTCCCCCACTCTGGGCGCGCCCCCAAGGGTTCGGCACGCTGCTCCGGATCATTCTTGAACAGCAAGTGTCACTCGCCGCCGCTCGAACCATGCTCGGCCGCTTGACCGAGAGTCTCGGCCCTCTGACTCCAGCAACGATCGCGCGAACGGGAGAGCTGGGTCTCCGGAAGCGTGGGATCACGCGCCAAAAGGCTTCCTATTGCATTGGTCTTGCAGCAATGGTCCTGGCCGGATCACTCGATCTTCGGAAGCTCCAATCCCTGGATGACGACGAGGTGTGGTCTCGACTGACCGCCGTGCGTGGCATCGGCTCGTGGACCGCGGGGGTCTACCTGCTCATGGCGTTGCGTCGACCCGATGTCTGGCCGTCGGGTGACCTCGCGTTGCTCAATTCCGCCAAGCTGGTATTACGTCCACGGGGTAGGTTGGATCAGCATCGTCTCGACGGCATTGCCGACCGCTGGAAACCATATCGCTCGATTGCCGCACGAATTCTGTGGCATGACTACCTGCGACGGGCCGGGCGCTCGGCCCGTGGCACTCGTCTCCCGATGAGATAGAAAGGACATTCCTATGACTTGGTCTCGGTCACCACCTGGATCAGTTGGATGGATGGATCTCACGTCGCGCTCACCCAATACACCACTCCCCAGGACGACTGAGGTCCAATCAACTGCGCCTCGGCTAGCCCCCCGACCTCACGGCCGGCGGAGGGCGCCGATCGAACCACGGTTTCGCCTTTTCCAGTTGACCGGCCAGACGGAATAGCGTTGCCTCGTCGCCGTATCTGCCCACGAAATGCACCCCGATCGGCAATCCCTCGGCGTTCCATTCGAGAGGGACCGACATCGCAGGTTGCCCCGTCACGTTGAAGACCGGGGTCCAGGGGGTGAAGGCGAAGGCCGTGTTGGCCGCTTCCTCCAGGGCCCCGGCGGCCTTGAGGAGCCCTCCCGCGTTCAGTCGACCCAATGCCCCCAGCAGGAACGCCTCTTTCGGTGTCGGCTGGAGCGAACCCGTCGGCGGTGGTGGTGTGGCAAGCGTCGGGGTAAGGAGGAGGTCCCAATTCTCGAAGAAGGAGGCCAGTCCTCGACTCGCGAGTTGTAACCCCCGGGTTGCCGCGACGAACTCGGCCGCCGTGAGACTCCGACCCAGCAGGCCAAGAGCCCAGGTGGTTGGTTCGAAGGCCCCGGCGTGAGGTCGCTTTCCGATCAGCCGACCAACTTCTTCGATGTCTCCCCGCAGTTCGCCCGCGATCATCACCATGAAGTTCCTGGCGAACGCCCGCCCGTCGAGTGATGGGGATGCCTCATCGACCGTGTGCCCCAGCGACTGCAGCAGTTCAGCGGCCTGGTGGACCGCGGCGACACAATCCTGGTGCACTTCGCCGCCGAGTAACGGGTCGGTCATGACCGCGATGCGAAGCGGGCGGGTCTCCGTCATCACCTCATCGAGGAACGGTCTCTCCGGCTTGGGCGCGGCGTAGGGTGCTCCCACATCCGGCCCGCCGGTGGCGTCGAGCACCGCGGCGCTGTCACGCACCGTCCTGGTCAGCACGTGCTCCACCACACACCCCTGCCAAATCTCACCGCGATCCGGCCCCGTCGGTGTTCGCCCTCGAGTTGGCTTGAGTCCGAAGATCCCACAGCAGGAGGCCGGGATCCGAATGGACCCACCCCCATCTCCGCCCCCGGCGATCGGGACGATCCCTGCGGCAACCGCGGCACCCGAGCCACCGCTCGATCCGCCCGCGATGCGGCCAAGATTCCAGGGGTTGTTCGTGGGGCCGAAGAGCACGGGCTCGGTAAAGGGTGTGAGACCAAATTCCGGTGTGTTCGTCTTGCCCACCGTTATGAACCCGGCTCGACGATACCGTGAGAACAGCTCGCTGTCGTGATCGGCAACGTAATCGGCGAGGAAGCGACTCCCGGCGCGCATCGGTTCGCCCGCCACCAATGCCACCAGGTCCTTGACGAGGAACGGGACCCCTCGAAAGGGGGCTTCGGGGACAGAACCTGCCGCATCCGCCCGGGCCCGCACGTCCATCCGATGGATCACCGCATTCAGGGCGGGATTCAGGAGTTCGATTCGTCGGATCGCCTCCTCCACCAGCTCGCCCGGGGTGACGTCTCCTGAGCGCACCAGTTCGGCCAGACCCAATCCATCGAAAGAGTCGTACTCGGCAATCCGTGACATGGAACCTCTAAAGTGGCAACGGGACTCGGGGCAATGTAACATCTGGCTGCCTGGTCACTCGGAGAACGACATGAAGTACACGCTGGTCTTCACTCTCGGAGTCCTCCTGCCTGCAGTGGTGGTCGCTCAAGAGGCCTCCGGGCCCCTGCCACAACCCGACCTCGCCTTGACCCACGCGAACGTGGTCGATGTAGTGACGGGCGCCCTCCTGCAGGACGTGACGGTGGTGATGCGTGGCGGGTTCATCGTGTCGGTGGGGAGTTCCTCGGCCCCCACGGGCAGCACTGTCCTCGACTTGGCGGGTCGATACCTCTTGCCGGGGCTGATGGACGCTCACACGCATCTCGACAACCTCGCGGCAGCCCGACGGGCTCTGGAGACCGGGGTCACGACCGTGCGGAGCGCGAGTGTCGGGTCCTTCCGGGACGTGGCGCTGCGCGATCTCGCGCACGCGGGGTATATCGCCGGCCCTGACGTACTGGCTGCCGGCCTCTTTGTGACCCCATACCTGGGCGATGCGATTCTCGCCGACCCCGCCCTGGCCTCGCTCTGGGGTGGGGTGAGAACACCTGAGGAACTGCGGACCCTGGTTCGCATCAACCTCGGCCATGGCGTCAACGTCATCAAAACCAGGGCTACCGAACGCGCTGGCCTGCCCGAAACCGATCCCCGGAAGCAGGTCTATTCCGAGGAGCAGCTCCGAGCGGTGGTCGAGGAGGCCGCCGCGCGAGGGGTGCCGGTGGAAGCACACGCTCACGGGGACGAGGGGGCCCGCGCAGCAGTGCTCGCCGGGGTTCGGTCCATCGAGCATGGTACCTACCTCTCCGAGGCCACACTCCAGCTGATGAACGAACGGGGAACCTTCCTGGTCCCCACACTCTCGACGCTTTACGACCTTCTGGAACCCGGCGGCGATTACGATGATCCGGTGACCCGGGCGCGGGCCATGTACATGATCCCCCGAATGGTCCGGACCATCGAGATGGCGCGAAAGGTCGGGGTCCCGATCGTCGCGGGAGCGGACGTCGGGTATGGCCCGCAGTCGATCACCCGGATATCACATGAGGTGGTCCGTTTCGCCGAACTAGGATTCAGTCCTTTGGAGGCCCTCCAGACCGCCACGGTCAATGCCGCCAGGCTCTTCGGGCTCGAGGAGTCCATTGGCCGCATCGCACCGGGGTTCGAGGCCGACCTGATCGTGGTGGAAGAGAATCCGTTGGAACAGGTGGGGACCATTCGCGATCCCCTAGTGGTCATCAGTAACGGCCGGATTGGGGTGAATCGCATCTCACCGTGATGTACTCCACGTGTCTCTATTGCCACAAACCGCTCGGTGAGAACGACATTGTCGAGACCTTTCCGGTTGGCCGACGACTCGCTTTCGATCAACGACGCGGACGGCTCTGGGTTGTATGCCGTACGTGTGAGAAGTGGAACCTGAGCCCCTTCGAAGATCGCTGGGACGCTATCGAGGATTGCGAACGCCGTTTCCACGATGCCCGGAAACGCGTGGCCTCCGACAACATCGGGCTGGCGAGGCTGGACGAGGGACTGGAGTTGGTTCGCATCGGTGAACCACTTCGGCCCGAGTTCGCGGCATGGAGATATGGAGATCAGTTCGGACGTCGGCGACGGCGAAACATGATGGTCATGGGAGGTATCGGGACGGTTGGTATCGGTCTCGTACTCGCCGCCGACCTGACGGGCATCCTGAGTGGCAGTAGCTACAGCATCTGGCAGGCGGTGCAGGCGGGAACTCGTGCGGTCCAACGGCGCCGGTTGGTTGCCCGCGTGCCGATGCCCAACGGAACCCGGCTCACGGTTCGGGGAAAGCACGTCGAAAAGGCCATTCTCCTTCTGCCTGAGGAGGAGCACGATGGATTACATCTCAGACTGCCCCACGAAGGGGGCTCTACCGATCTGGTGGGGTATCAGGCACGACGCGCCGCGGCGCTCATTATGCCGGGTATCAACCGTGGGGGAGCCAAGCAACCGGTGGTCGACACCGCCGTCGCAGCCATCGAAGCCGCCGGTGATCCTGTCGAGTTCGTCAGGCGCGCTGCCGTGAGAACACAGACGGGGGTCCTGCTCGATGCCAAGAAAGAGAAGCATCGAGGCGTCATCCAGAAGCTGGATCTGGGGACCCGGCTCGCGATCGAGATGGCGGTCAACGAAGAGAACGAGCGGCACGCCCTCGCCGGGGAACTCGCACTTCTCGAACTGGAGTGGAAGGACGCCGAGGAAATTGCGGCCATCGCGGACACGCTGGGCGTGCCGGAATCGGTCGAGCAGCAGCTCGAGGAACTAAAACGGCGTGTGGGTCGAGGTGGCGGAACTGAGGAGCCACGGTGAGCTCTTCCAAGCAACCCGCGCCCTCCAGCCACCTGGTGATCCTGGAAGCGGTCAAACGCGTGCCCTGCGGACGCGTGGCCACGTACGGTCTCATCGCCAAGGTGGCGGGACTCGACGGACAACCCCGACTGGTGGGCTACGCACTTCGGCATGCGACGGACGAGGTTCCGTGGCATCGCGTGGTGAATGCGCAGGGCCGCATCAGCCCCCGGGCCGACCCGGCGTGCATCCCACTCCAAAGGACTCTTCTCGAGAGTGAAGGGGTCGAATTCGGGTTGGGGGAAAGGATCGACCTGCGACGGTATCTCTGGAAACCTCGACTCCGGCGCACCGATGAAGACTGAACGCCTCTACTTCGCTGATGCCTACCTCCGCCGGTTCGAGGCCAGGGTCGTCGACCAGCGGGCAGAGGGCGATCGCCAGGCCGTGCTCCTCGACCGCACAGCTTTCTACCCCGAGGGCGGGGGACAGCCAGCCGACCATGGTACTCTGGGAGGTGTCGGGGTGATTGACGTACAATCCGAAGGCGACGCCATCTGGCATGTGCTGGAGGGATCAATTGCCGAAACGGCCGTCACGGGAGAAATAGATTGGGGTCGGCGCTTCGACCACATGCAGCAGCACCATGGCCAGCACCTCCTTTCCGCTGCCTTCGAGCAGCTCTTCCGCCTTTCCACAGTCGCCTTTCACCTTGGCACCGATTACGCCTCGATCGATCTTCCCGGTACGGTCACCGAGGAGCAGGTGTCGGAGGCGGAGTGGTTGACAAACAACGTGGTGTGGGACGATCGCCCTATCGAGACCCGGTTCCTCGAGGGAGCAGAGCTTGCCGCCGTACCCCTCCGCAAGCCACCGACAGTCGATGGGCCGGTTCGAGTCGTCTCGGTACCCGAATTCGATCACTCGGCCTGTGGCGGAACGCATCCCAGAAGCACGGGGGCAGTCGGGCTGCTCCACGTCAGGCGCAGGGAGCGCCGTGGATCGGAGACCAGAATCGAGTTCCTCTGCGGTGGGCGGGCGCTTCGCGATCTCAGGTCGAAGACTCTCATCGTCGGACGCTTATCTGCCGATCTGACCGTTGGACCGGACGAGATCGAGGAAGCAGTGCGCCGCATCCGGGAGCGCGAGACCGAGGGACGTAAACGCCTGTCCGAGGCCGTCAGCCGGTTACTCACTTACGAGGCCGACGTTCTCATCGTCGGGGCGGAGCGCATCGGAGGAACCCCGTTCGTCCGCGTGGATCGTGACGACTTGTCGATGGACGATGCCCGCAGCTTGGCCAGGGAACTGACCGCGCGCGGTGCTACTGTTGCGCTTGGGATTCGCGGTGACAGGACCCAGGTGATCGTCGCAAGGGGTGTCGGTTCAACGATCGATTGTGCGGCGATCGTGAAGCGAGTTCTCACCGAACTCGGCGGGCGAGGTGGGGGCCAGCCCGAGATCGCTCAGGGAGGTCTGGCCGACTCTGCCACCCTGTCCGAAGCCCTCGATCGAATCCACCGCTATCTTCGAGAGTCTCTTTTCTGAGTTGCAGATGAACCGAACCGCCACGATTCTGGCCCTTGTCCTCGTTCCCATGGCCGTCCTGGCACAGGACACCACGACTGTCACTTCGAAACGCGGGATGGTGGTTTCTACCTCCTCCCATGCCTCGGATGTCGGAGCGGCGATCCTGGCCAAGGGTGGAAACGCGGTGGATGCCGCTGTCGCGACTGCTTTCGCCCTGGCGGTGACGTTCCCGGCCGGCGGCAACATCGGCGGCGGTGGATTCATGGTGATCCAGCCGGCTCGAGGCACCGCGACGACCATCGACTATCGTGAGCGCGCCCCGTTCGCGGCGACCCCCACCATGTACCTGGGAGCGGATGGTGAGATCGATCGGTCGCTGACGGCCTCGGGGTATCTCGCTCCTGGTGTGCCCGGTACCGTACGAGGCCTCGCCATGGCCCACCAGAAGTACGGAAGACTGCCATGGCGGGATGTGGTACGACCTGCTGCGGAACTCGCTGAGGGGTTCGAGTTGCCCGAGGCATTGGCACTGAGTCTCAATCGGGTCGTTGCAGGCCCTATGGCACCATTCCCGGCTTCGGTCCTGGCGTACGGCAAACCCGGTGGTGGTGAATGGCAGGCGGGTGAAGTGCTTCATCTCCCCGACTTGGCCAAGACGCTCAGGAGCATCGCCGAAGAGGGGCCGGATGTCTTCTACACCGGGTGGATCGCCGAGGCGATTGCACAGGACATGGCGAAACACGGTGGGTTGATCACACGGGAGGACCTCGAGCAGTACCGGGCGGTCGAGCGCGCTCCGATTCACGGCACTTATCGCGGCTATGACATCATCGGGATGGGTCCGCCGAGTTCGGGTGGCACGATCCTGGTCGAGATGCTCAACATCCTCGAGGCCTTCGACCTGAGAAGTCGCCCGCGGTACGATGCGACCAACGTCCATCTCGTCCTCGAGGCGATGCGACGCGGGTTCCTCGATCGGGCACGTTGGCTGGGAGACTCGGACTTTGGTGAGATCCCCGTTGCCCGGATCACCTCCAAGACACACGCAGTCGAGCATGCCGCCACGATCGATCTCGCGCGGGCATCATCGAGTGTGGCTCTGGGCGAGGATATCGTGACGGAGACGTACGCGAACGAACCCGAGGAGACCACGCACTTCTCCGTCGTCGATGCCGACGGCATGGCCGTGTCAAACACGTATACCATCGAAGGGGGCTACGGGTCGTTCGTGGTCGTCCCGGGTACGGGATTCTTGCTCAACAACGAGATGGGGGACTTCAACAAGAAGCCGGGGGAGACCAACACCCGAGGTGACATCGGCACGCCACCCAACAACATCGCATCCGGAAAGCGCATGTTGAGTTCGATGACGCCGACCATTGTACGCAAAGACGGAAGGACAGTATTGATCACTGGTTCGCCCGGTGGACGCACCATCATCAACACCGTGTTGTCGGTGGTGCTTGGCGTGACGGAGTTCGGACTATCGGGACGTGAGGCGGTGGATGCTCCGCGCATCAATCACAACTGGTTGCCCGACCGAGGATTTATCGAGGCTGAGGCGTTGACCTCGGAGGTCCTCGCCCGGTTGGAAGTGATGGGTCATGTGATTCGGGTCGGCGAGCGGTGGCAGCAGGGAGATGCGAGTAGCATCGTCATCGATCCGGTGACGGGTATTGCCTATGGGGCGGCCGACCGCCGGGGGATGGACCCGAAGGCATCCGTGCCCTAACCCTTCACCCCCAGGTCACCAGCAACCTACGCTCATCCGTCTTTGGAAGAGATTTCAGCGCCGGACGGATCATCCGGTTCGAGCGCCAAGGCAGCCACAGCCCGTTCGACATCGGCGTCTTGGACCATCAACCGGATCACTCCCAGCCTCGGGAGTGGCAGCATACCACCTGCATCATCCGTCACGATCAGCGCCTGGATGCCGTTGGCTTCGAGGACCGCCCGGTCGAACTCGGCGGCCATGTGATCGGCGTATCGCTGAACGACTATCATGTCAGAATGGTAAGCCCCCAGGGGTCTGTGACACACCCCGGGTGGCTTCGTGCCATCTCGACACTACCTGAGGACGCTTAGGGCTGGGGCCTCGGACTCGCCAGAACCCGAATCAGCCGGTACCAGTATTCTGAGGCCTTATGATAGGCTTCGACCCCCACTCGTTCGTCTCGGCCGTGGGCTCGGACATCCCCGATCTCATTGAAGATCGCCGACACTCCATACGTCGAGATACCCGCGTTCCGGGTATACAACCCATCCGTAGCCCCCGTCGACTGATTCGGGATCATCACCGTCCCAGGCCACATCTCCTGGGCCACCCTTTGGACGGGCCCCATGACCTCAGGAGTCAGCGGCGATGGTGGACTTGGTCGGGGGTCCTTGAACGGGGTAAAGCGGACGGCAGTATCTGCCACGATCCGCTCCAATGTCGCCTGAACGTCCCTGGGGGATTCACCCGGCACGATGCGACAGTTGACCGTCGCCTGAGCGAGTTGGGGGAGGGCATTTTCCGCGTGCCCCGCATAGAGTTGCGTTGCGACACAGGTGGTCCGCATCACGGAGTTGTAATACGGCACGGCCGCCGAGAGCAGCTCGGCCGATGCCGGATCCTCCCGCTCCGCGAGGGCCGTCATCGCCGCAGCCATCATGGGTTCCTGAACGGCGGCGGCCCGGGCAAAGAAAGCTCGCGACACCTCGGTGAGGTGCACCGGGAATTGATGACTCTCGATCTTGCCCAGCGCGTGGACCAGCCGGTAAATCGCATTGTCCGCCACGGGAACCGAGCTGTGGCCACCGGCATTTCGGACCTCCAGCCGAAAGCTCAGAAACACCTTCTCGGCCGCCTGCACCATGAAGGTCAAGGGCCTGCCGTCCTTGAGTTCTCCCCCTCCCCCGTCGGTGTTGAGCGCGAACTCTGCATCCACCAGATCGCGGTGCTCGTCGAGGATCCACTGGATACTGTGCTGCTCGGTTTCCTCGTCCGAGGTGAGGACGATGATCAGATCACGCGCCGGGGTGAACCCTTCCCGACGGAGCCGGATGAAGTTGGCGACCAGCATCGCCGCACCGGCCTTATTGTCGCTCGTCCCGCGACCATAGTAGTAGCCATCCACTTCGTTGAAACGGTATGGATGGAGCGACCAGTCCTCGCGCCGTGCATCCACCACGTCGAGATGGGCCATCAAGAGAATCGGCCGAGCGGCACCGGTTCCCTGGTAGCGTGCCACGAGCATCCCCTGTCGTGGCACGGGATGCAGGACCTGCACATCTGCCCCGGGAAATCCCGCATCGCGGAGCCGTCGAGCCATCGCCTCGGCGGCGTCAGTCGTATGGCCGGCGGAATCGCTCGTATTGATCTCGATCAACTCGGCGAAGATTTCACGTTCCAGTTGCCGAATGGGGTCACTCTGGGCGAGAAGTGGTGTGGCGACGGTGGCGAAGAGGGCCAGAATTCCTGAGATCGTGCGGCGCATGAAGCTTACTTGGTTGAGATGAGACGCCCGCGATACCGCGGTGCCTGGTCGTGATCGATGGATACGGTCAATTGGTGGGGATCAGGGCAACGACACGCGCGGGACCACCACTGCCACCACCGATCTTGACCGGCAGGGCCACGAGAACCGCCCCCACCGGCGGCAGGCGATCGAGACGATCGAGGTTTTCCAGACCCGGTACCCCCGCTGCTCCGGCGATTTGGTGAACCATGAAGTCGGTGGAAGCGCCATAGTCGATGGAGGCGGCATCGATTCCGATGGCCGACGCCCCCCGTTGCTCAATCACCAGTCTCGCCGCGTCCACACCGAAGCTCGGGAAATGAAGATTCGATGCATCGCCCGGCGTGTCATCGCCAAGATAGGACTTGGCATCCGGCCACCGGGTGCTCCAGCCTGTCCTGAGCAGAACGATGGCGCCTTCGACGATCGCCCCATGTTTGGTTTCCCAGGCCGTAACATCGTCGACGGAAAGTCGGTAGTCCGGATCGAGCGCAGCCTGTTCGGTCACATCGAGCACCACCACCGGAGCGATGAGACGCGACAGGGGGATCTCATCGGTGGTGGTTCCTCCCTCGGCGAAGTGAATCGGCGCATCGAGGTGGGTGCCGCCATGTTCAGGTGCACTGAAGCTGTTGGCCGAGTAAAAGTACCCTCCCGGGGTCGGGCCGAAGGCCAACGATTGGAGCTCGAAGCCACTTGGCGAAGTGGGCCAATAGAGAGTGCTCGCATCCAGCGTGTGGGTCAGGTCGACGATCTCCAGACGGGTCAGATCGATCGCGGGGACGGGGGCGCCAGCCGGCGCACACCCAGCAACCAATAGTACCAGCAGCAACATCCAAGAGCGGGAGTTCATGGGCGGACCGCCGGTATCACGACCGCCGGGACGCCACGGTCTCGGACGAGTCTGTTGAACGCATCAACCTCTGCACCGAGTAACCGATCAAGCTCGGCTTTTTCGGTGGTCCATAGGGCTTCCAGGTCTCTGAAACGTGTGCGTTGCCCGCTGGTGAGGGGAGGCTCCGCACCGTCGATCGCCTGCAGCAGCGCCATCCACTGCGCATCGAGTTGACTCGTGAAGTTGACGACGTCCTGAAAGGTCTTCGACTTCGGCTGAACCAGTCGCTCCTCCGCGACCGTGAGGTGTTTGGTGAGCGAATCTCCCAATGTCTTGAGTTCTTCGTGCTCCGGCCTGCCTGCCGAGCGAGAGAGGACCGCCGCAACCTGCTCCCTGACCCCGCGGAGTTTCCGCACGTAGTCGAGGAGATCCGTGATATGCCCTTGGATCGCCCGCGCAACCGTTTCTTGCTGGGCGTAGTCTGCCGTTGGGCGATCGTGTCGAGGGTCGGGAACGATTTCCATCGTCACCGATGCGGTCTGGCTCCCCACGGTGAGGCGCGCATGATACGTCCCCGGACGAACCAATCGACCGCTCGGCGATCCGAGACTGAAGAGCCCCTGAATCGGCGCAGGGCCTTGGTGGCGGAGATCCCAGCGGACTCTGTTCATGCCTGCCTTCAGCACGATCGAGTCACTGGGCAACGGGCGGCCGTCAGGACCCTTGTCGCGTTTGGTGACGTAGGTCCGCACCACGGTGCCCGAGCCGTCGAGGATTTCGAGCTTTCCCGTCCTCGCGCTATCCGGCGCCTCGGGCAGGTGCGCATAGATGATGACTCCACTCGGCGGATTGGCACCCAAACCCGGAACGTTGGGCGAGAAACCTCCGCCCCCAGGTGTTCGGTAGACCACGGGGTTGCTCGTGAGCGAGAGACCACTCGCCGCGGTCCCGGCGTGCAGTTGGCGCAGCAACGTCAGGTCCTGGAGAATCCAGAATGCCCGCCCCTGTGTGGCTGCAACGAGATCGGTTCCCTGCACCTTGAGATCGGTGACGGGCACGACCGGGAGGTTGGTCTGGAGTGTCTGCCAATCGTCCCCGTCATTGAATGACACATACACGCCGGTTTCCGTGCCTGCGTAGAGCAAACCAGGCCTGGTGGGATCTTCACGTACAACCCGGACCCACGCTTCCGCCTCGATCCCCCTCACGATGCGACTCCACGTGGCTCCAAAGTCGTGTGTGCGATAGATCTCTGGTGTGAAGTCATTGAATTTATAGCGCGTCACCGCCAGGTACGCGGTACCCTCGTAGTGGGGCGAAGCCTCTACCGAGTTGATCTGTGATTCAGGAAGGCCCTCAGGGGTCACGTTGGTCCAGGTGGTGCCTCCATCACGCGTGACGTGCACCAGACCGTCATCCGAGCCGACCCAGATCAGTCCGCGCTGACGGGGCGACTCCGCTACGGTAAAGATGGTGTTGTAGACCTCACCCCCGGCGGCCTCGTTGGTGATGGGAGACCCCCCAGGGCCTTGCTTGTCCTCCTCGTCGCGTGTGAGATCCGGACTGACCTCGGTCCAGGTGTTGCCACGGTCCGACGTTCGGAGCAGCACGTTGCCGCCGTGATACAAGACCTTCGGATCGTGGGGAGAGGCAATCAAGGGGGCATTCCAGTTGAACCGATACTTCTCTTCTCGGGGGATGGATCCCAACCCGACGGTGGGATAGGCCATGACATCCCTTTGGTAACCCGTTTCCGTGTCCATCTCGGAAAGGATCCCCTGGTAACAGCCGCCATAGAGGTAGCGGGGGTCATTGGGGTCGAAGGCGACATAGGCGCTCTCACAGCCAGGGCCGTCGAACCAGTCTTTCCATCCAATGCCGGGGCCGCTGGGGTTGCGGCTCATGATCGCCACCGAGTTGTTGTCCTGTTGCCCTCCGTAGACCCAGTACGGGAACCTGTTGTCGGTATTGACGCGATAGAACTGAGCGGTCGGTTGGTTGTTCTGCGTGCTCCAGGTCTTGCCGCCGTTGGTGGTGATAGTCCCCCCGCCGTCGTCGGCGAGGAACATCACATCGTGATCGTTCGGATTGATCCAGAGGTCGTGCGTGTCGCCGTGGGGAATGTCGAGCGATGTGAACGTCCTGCCTCCATCGACGGATCGAGTCATCGGGGCGTTCAGTACGTAAACGGTTTCTCGGTCCTGGGGATCGGCGTACACTTCGATGTAATACCAGGCACGAGCCCGAATCAGCCGATCATCACTCGTGCGCCTCCAGGTCTTGCCCCCATCTTCACTCTTGAACAATCCACCTTCATCTGCCTCGATGATTGCCCATACTAGATCGGGATCCACCGGCGAAACATCGACACTCGTTTTCCCCATCGCACTCGGAAGTCCCTGTTCGAGCTTGTTCCAGGTGTCACCACCATCGGTGGATTTCCAGATCCCACTCCCCGGACCACCGCTCCGAACCTGCCAAGGGAAGCGCCGATGATCCCAGTAGGCGGCATAGAGAATGCGGGGATTCGTGACATCCATCGAGAGATCGCTGGCGCCCGCGTCCTCGCTCACGAAGTGAACCTGCTCCCACGTCGTGCCGCCATCGCTGGAGCGATAAAGACCGCGCTCCGCTGTCGCACCGTACGGTGAGCCCTGGGCCGCGACGTAGACCAGGTCGGGGTTGGACGGGTGTACACGTATTCGCGAGATCTGGCGGGTGCGGTCGAGGCCGACGTGCATCCAGGTTCGGCCTGCATCGGTCGAGCGGTAAACCCCGTTGCCGTGGGAGGTCGTGACCCCGCGCACCGGGTGCTCCCCCATTCCGACATAGATCACGTTCGCGTCTGAGGGCGCCACAGCGATGGCCCCCACCGATCCCGTCTTGAAGTACCCGTCGGAGATGTTGCTCCAGGTGACCCCGGCGTCCTCCGTTCGCCAGACTCCCCCACCGGTAGCTCCGAGATAGAACGTTTCGGGGTGGCTGGGTACTCCGGCAGCGGCCACGGCACGACCGCCTCTGAACGGTCCGATGTTCCGCCAGCGGAGAGGCCCGTACAGGGCCGTGTCAACGCGCGCCGTCTGGCTATGGAGAGGCTGAGACGCCGGAAAGACGACGACGAGGGTGAGCACTGAGAGAGCGAGGCGGCGAAACATGCGAAAGCTCCGGGATATTGAAGGAGATATCGAGCCTTGGAAGGTACCGGCGGCACCGTGTCGCGCAACTGGCTCGAACGGTCGTACCGTCCTTGGGAGCTATTATTCTGGAGCAACCCACCTTCTGCAGGAGTCGAAAGATGGTCCATCGTCTGACTCGCCGATTCCTCGTCGTCACCCTGATCGCTTACGGAGCGACACTCCCCCTCGCGGCCCAGGAACTCCGTTACCCGGTGGCGACCAAGGTCGGCCACGTCGACGACTACTTCGGGACCAAGGTGTCCGATCCGTACCGGTGGATGGAGGACGACACCGCGTCGGCAGTGCGCGAGTGGGTTGAGGCCGAGAACGCGGTGACCTTCGCGTATCTGGATCGGATCTCCTTCCGAGCCAACCTGAGGGCCCGTCTCGAGGAGTTGTACAACTACCCACGCTACGGCGCCCCATCCAGACGGGCGGGCTACTACCTGTTTTCGAAGAACGACGGTCTCCAAAATCAGTCCGTCCTGTATATCCAGCGGGGCCCTGACGGCGCTCCCGAGGTCCTGATCGATCCCAATACGCTTTCCACAGACGGGACCGTACGCCTGGGCGCGGCGGCCCTCTCACAGAACGGCAAGTACTTCGCCTATGGCCTATCGCAGGGGGGGTCCGACTGGCAAGAGTACCGTGTCATGGAGACTGCGACGCGGCGGCCACTGCCCGACCGGATACGTTGGGTGAAGGTCTCCGGCCTGAGTTGGTACCGAGACGGTTTCTTCTACAGCCGGTATCCGGCGCCCGATGACACCACCAAGGCATTGTCGGGATCCAACGAGGGCCACCAGGTCTACTACCACCAGGTCGGTACTCCCCAAAGCCGGGATCGACTCGTCTTCGAGGACCCTGCTCATCCCAAACGGTTTCACACGGTCAGTGTCACTGAAGACGAGCGATACCTCCTACTCACGATTTCAGACCGGACAGTAGCCGGCAACATCGGAAACGCCCTCTATGTCCAGGACCTCTCTGCTGGCGAGAGCGGATTCAGACCGGTCATCACCGCGTTCACAGACAGCTACTCCGTCATCGACAATGTGGGGCAAAAGCTCCTGGTCGAGACCAACAACAATGCTCCGAACTCCCGGGTGGTCGAGATCGATCCTGCCGACCCCCGGGAGAGTCAGTGGCGCGAGATCATCCCCGAACAGCCCGAACCGCTGAGCGCTATTTCCTCCGCGGGAGGCAAGCTGTTCGCGACCTACATGAAGGATGTGACACACCGGGTGTACGTTCATGATCTCGACGGTCGACGCGAGCGCGAAATCGAGCTGCCCTCGTTGGGCCGCGCCGGCGGCTTCGGTGGACGCGCCGGCGATAGCGACGTGTTCTACACCTTCTTCTCGTTCACCGTCCCACCAACGATCTACCGATACGATATCGCGTCGGGAGAGTCATCCGTGTTCCGCAAGACCGAGGTGCCCTTCAACCCCGGCGACTACACCACCGAGCAGGTCTTCTACCGAAGCAAAGATGGTACGCGCGTCCCCATGTTCCTGGTGCACAGGAAGGAACTGGTGCGCGACGGACAGCGACCGACGCTCCTCTACGCCTATGGTGGGTTCAACATCACACAGGGCCCGAGCTTCAACCCACTCCGTATCGCCCTGCTGGAGCAGGGTGGGGTCTTCGCCCTCGCCAACCTTCGTGGAGGAGGGGAGTATGGTGAGGAGTGGCACCAGGGCGGGATGCTACTCAACAAGCAAAACGTATTTGATGATTTCATCGCCGCCGCGGAATGGCTGCAGGGCAACGGCTGGACCTCGAAGGAGCGATGCGCAATCCAAGGGGGATCGAACGGTGGCCTGCTCGTCGGAGCGGTGATGACTCAACGCCCCGATCTCTGCAAGGTGGCGCTTCCGGCGGTGGGCGTGATGGACATGCTGCGCTACCACAAGTTCACCATCGGATGGAACTGGGCTGCGGAATACGGGTCGAGCGATGATCCGACCCAGATCGAAAACCTGCTGTCCTACTCACCCCTCCACAATCTCAAGGACGGAACCAGCTACCCGGCAACCCTTGTCACGACGGCAGATCATGATGATCGGGTGGTCCCGGCGCACTCATTCAAGTTTGCCGCCACCCTGCAGGAGAAACATCGCGGACCGAACCCCGTGTTGATTCGGATCGAGACCCGCTCGGGTCATGGGGCGGTCAGCACTTCGAAGCGCCTCGATGAGACTGCCGACCTCTACGCGTTCATGCTCTTCAACATGGGTATCACGCCCTCGTACCCACTGACACCATGAAGTCCTTCTTCGCCCTCGTCGCATGTCTCGCCAGTTCTCCGCTCGTCGCGCAGGACCGTGACTTGCAGTTGGATTCGTTCGATGCGGCGTGGCGCCTGGTCCATGAGACACACTTCGACACGACCTTCAACGGGGTCGACTGGCCCGCCGTGCGGGATCAGCTTCGACCGCGTGCGGTTGGCGCCAGCCAGGACACGATACGGCAATTGATTCAGGAGATGGTTGGGAGGCTCGGTCAATCCCACTTCGCCCTCATCCCCAAGGAAATGGCCGACGACCCAAAGGGCGGCAGCGGGTCGGGTACCGCTGGGCTCGATGTGCGACTCATCGATGGTCAAATCGTGGTCACCGACGTCGACCCCAATGGCCCGGCTGCGGAAGGTGGGGTGAAAGTGGGGTGGGTCCTGACGTCCGTAGACGATCGGACCGTCGACGATCTCCTGGCGCGTATCGCGGAGCGTAAGAGCAAGTACTCGGCCCCGTTTCGGGCTGCCGCCTCAGTCGCTGGTTGGTTGCTTGGGGAGCCCGGCAGCACGGTGACGCTCCACTTCCTGGACGCCGAGGATCAACCAACGATGCGAACGATCCAGCGCGGACCCGCGCCAGGTGAAATCGTCAAGTTCGGAGATTTCCCGGCCTTTTACGCGCGCTTCGCCGCACGAGAGGTGCGTGCCGGGTCTGGGCACGCAGTCGGTGTCATCTGGTTCAGCACCTGGATGGTCCCGCTGATGCGACAGGTCGACTCGGCGGTGAACGCGTTCCGCGACCTCGATGGGATCGTGCTTGACTTGCGCGGCAATCGGGGGGGGATCGCCGCCATGATCATGGGTGTCGCGGGTCATTTCACCACCCGCAGAGACACGCTCGGCTTGTTTCGATCGAAGCAGGCCACGCTGGCCTTTGCCGCGAACCCGAGGCGAGTCTCGCCAGATGGTCACCCCGTGGTACCCTTCGCGGGCCCCGTTGCCATTCTGATCGATGATCTGAGCGCCAGCGCCTCGGAGATCTTCGCGGGCGGGTTGCAGGCCATCCACCGCGCACGGGTCTTCGGCTCGACCTCGCTCGGTGGAGTCCTTCCGGCCCGGTGGGACAGACTCCCGAATGGCGACTTGTTGTATCATGCCATTGCGGATTTCGTGACGGCGGACGGAACGATTCTCGAGGGCCGCGGTGTGCTTCCTGACGACCCCATCACCGTCACCCGTAACGACTTACTGAGGGGCAGCGACCCCGTGCTCGAGGCCGCCTTGCGATGGATCGAGGCGTCGCCCAGGACCACTACCCCAGGAGGTACCCGATGATCCGCTCGCGATGCCTGCTCGTCATGGCAGGACTGCTCGCCGCCCTGGCGACCACGCTCCCGGCGCAAGGCACGCCGACGGCAGCCCAGATCCACGACCGGTTCGTGAGGGCGCTTGGGGGGCGCGCTGCCATCGAGGCACAGACGACACGTCACACCTGGGGAGCGATCGAGATTCCCTCGCAGGGGATGAGGGGCGCCATGGAGGTGTGGGCCGCTGCACCCAACAAGATGCACACTCGAATGGACCTTCCCGGGTTTGGGTTGAGCCGGACGGGCTTCGACGGCGAAACCGCCTACACCAGCAACCCTGCCATGGGGGCGCAGATTCTCGAAGGCCGGGCGCTCGACCAACTCCGGCAGCAGGTCGATATGCATGGCGTGTTACACCCGGAGCGATATGTCACCAGCGCCGAAGTCGTCGGGGAAACAGAATTCGAAGGGAAGCGCTGCTACGAACTCAGGGTGAAGACTACCTGGGACGAGGAATACACCGAGTACTATGACATCGAGACCGGGCTCCTCCATGGGATGTCCCGAAGCCAGGAATCACCGATGGGTGCCATCGAGGCGACGACTGTTCTGGAGAACTATCAGAAGCAAGGCGGGATCATGACCCCGATGCTCATCCGGATTCAGGCCATGGGTATCGAACAGATCGTTCGGACCGACTCGGTATCTGTTGCGCCAATTCCCGATTCCGTCTTTGTGCTGCCCGCCGAAATCAAGGCACTCAAGAAAGGGAGCTAGGCGCTCCTAGCGTGGGGTGCGAATGACCCGACCGGGTCGCTTGCCGGTCGACCGCCCTCCGTCATACACCAATTCTCCGTTGACCCACACCGACCGGATACCTGCCGCGGTCGCGTGTGGGTCTTCGAGTGTCGCCCGATCCATGACGCTGTCCGGGTCGAAGAGAACGAGATCGGCGTAGGCCCCTTCCCGGATCACACCCCGTCCCTCGATGCCCACATTCCGTGCGGCGAGAGACGTCATCTTGCGCACGGCTTCTTCGAGGAGGAGAGCCTTGTCCAGTCCAGTATAGCGGCCGAGGACCCTCGCGAACGCACCAAATCCCCGCGGGTGACGACCGTTCAACTCGCCATCCGTACAGATGTTGGCCCAGGGCCAGGCCAGCAGGCGGGAGACATCATCCTCCACCATACTGGTGGCGATCACACTTTCGCCCAAGCCTGTAGCACTGCCATCGGTTTCCTGGATCAAGGCCATGAGTGTGGTGGCCGGATCGGTCCCCCGCCTCCGCGCGATGTCGGCAAGCGTCATCCCGACGTAGCTCGAATCAGGGTCGAAACGACTCATCACCAGAGCGTCTGGCTGTGCGAGTTCGTCGAGTGCGAACTGGGCGGCGGCGCGATCGGTGTAATCGCGCCCTGGAAAGAGCACCGTCAAGGTGGACTGCCAGTAGGTGTACGGATAGATGTCCGCGGTGATCTGTATTCCCTCGGCTCGGGCTCTGTCGAGCACGGCCATGAGACTATCCGCCTGATTCCAGAGACCACGCATCGCCAGCTTGAGATGAGACACTTGCACCGGAATTCCAGCCTCTCGACCGAGCCGGATGATTTCGTCCAGCGCTTCCCAAAAAGAGCGGTCTTCACTCCGGATGTGACTGATGTACCGGCCTCCCTCTGCGGAGACCGTCTGTGTCAGGGAGAGCAATTCTGCGTAGTCGGCGTAGATCCCGGGGTCGTACTCCAGTCCGGTCGAGAGCCCCAACGCACCGGCATCGAGTGCCTGATAGAGCAGGGTCCGCATGCTGTCGACCTCTGCCCTCGTGGCTGGCCGTTGATAACCGTCTCCCATTACCAACCGGCGTAGCGTCCCGTGACCGACGTATGAGGCCACATTGACGGCTGCGGGGGCAGAGTCGAGGCCCTCGAAGAAGTCCCCAAGCGGGTAGGGTGACCCCCCGTCCTGCCCGACGACGATGGTGGTGACCCCCTGACTGACGGCGGCGAGCGCGTCGGATCGTCGGGCAAGATCACGATCCGCATGGCTGTGGGTGTCGATGAACCCCGGTGCGAGTACCAAACCGGTCCCATCGAAGAACCAGTCTCCAGCACCGGGTACCAAGTCTCCGACCTCCACGATCCGATCCCCCACGATCCGGATGGAAACCAGCTCCCCGGGGTTCCCGGAACCATCAAGAACCGTGGCTCCGGCGATGACGGTGGCCAACGGAGGTGGCTCCGAGGAGCAACTCAGCCCGGTGAGCGCGATGGTCCAGACGATCGCGACGAAACCTCTCACGCCGATCTTCACCGCTCCCCAGCGAGGAAATCGAGGGTCAGAGCGACGAGTGCGCGGACCCCAACCGGGAGTGCTGCCTCGTCGGCGAAAAACAACGGAGAGTGATTTCGGGGCACCGTCTCCAAATCCACACCATCCGGAGTAATCCCCAGGAAAAAGAAGAACCCGGGAACCAATTGCTGATAGAGGGCGAAGTCCTCGGCGGGCGTGGAGAGGGGTGAGGTCCGGAGCTTGTCACCCACCACTCGCCGGAGCGTAGGCAACATTTTTTCGGTGAGGGCGGGATCGTTGAAGGTCACCGGGTTACCATCCCTCCCGAAATCAACCGTCGCTGTGGCACCCGCACTCTGGGCGATCGAGGTGACCGTCCTCCGAATCCGGTCCTTGATGTCTGCGCGCATTCCTTCGTCGAAGGACCGCACCGTCCCCTCCATCACGACACTGTCGGGGATGATGTTGCCCCGGTTCCCCCCCTGGATCATGCCGACCGTGATGATCGCCGGCACATTGGTGACCTCGATCTGACGGCTGGCAATGGTCTGCAATCCCAAAACGATCTGCGAACTGACAACGATTGGATCGACGCCTCCCCAGGGGAGTGCCCCGTGGGTTTGTTTCCCTTTCACCACGATGCTGAGTCGGTCCGAGGCTGCCATCAATGGCCCGGAGCGATACCCGATCGTCCCGACGCGTTCCGGCCAGACGTGTAACCCGAAGATGGCCTCTGGCGCCGGGTTCTCCAGCACTCCCTCTCGGATCATCAATCCAGCGCCGCCTGCTTCTCCCACGGGCGCCCCCTCCTCCGCAGGCTGGAAAATGAATTTCACCGTTCCCGGGATGTCGTCACGCATTCCCGCCAGCAATTCGGCAACCCCCATCAGAATGGCAACGTGATTGTCGTGCCCACAGGCGTGCATCACGCCCACGTCCTGCCCGTTGTACGCCGTGCGCACCGTGGACCTGAAGGGAAGATCGACTAACTCGGTGACCGGGAGCCCATCCATGTCGGCACGGAGGGCGACGGTTGGCCCGGGACGTCCGCCGGAAAGCACCCCGACGACACCGGTGTGGGCCACGCCAGTCCGGACCTCCATCCCCAGAGCGGTCAAGTGCCGCGCGACGAGTTCGGCCGTCCGAAATTCGCGATTGGACAGCTCTGGGTGTTGATGAATGTCTCGGCGCCACCTGATGACTTTGGGCATGACCGCCTCGATGCGGCGATCGAGATCGGCCGAGCGCGACGACACGGTGGATTCCTGGGCGGACAGGCGGAGGGGCACCGACCACGCGATGACCACCAGCAGGAGGAGCGCGAGCCAGCACAGGCGAAGGACTTTCATGGTCGTTCTCTCGGTGATGACGGCTTGACGAGCCGACGGCGATTGTCTGGGAATCAGCAGAGGACCCGTCGCAAGGTCTCCACGCCGGCGTTGCCCCCACACAGCACGACTACGATGACTCCCCCGGGGAATTCGGATGCCAGCTTCTGGGCCGACGCGAGGGCGACCCCTGCTGAACCCTCGATCAACTGGTGCTCTTCATCCAGACCGATCCGCATCGAAGCGGCGATCTCCTTTTCCTCGACGAGAACCCAACGATCGATCAGCGCCCGGCAGAGCGGGAAGGTGATGGCATCCTTTTCCACCCCCCCTGCGGTTCCGTCAGAAAGCGTCGGCGCGGAGGGGAGCTTGAGCAGGAGACCCGCCTTCACCGATTCATGCATGACCGGCGATGCCGCGGGTGAACACCCCACGACCATGACCTCACGACCCACCGCCTTGAGATACCCCGCTGTTCCCGCAGCAAGCCCACCACCACCAATTGCGATGAACAACGCATCGATGCGATCGATTTGACGGGATAGCTCTGCTCCAACGGTACCCTGACCGGCAACGACTTGAGGGTCGTTATAGGGGGAAAGGTAGAGCAACCCTCCCTTGTCCGCCTGGGCACGAGCTTCCCGTTCGGCGTCGAGACCATCATCGCCATAGACCTCGATCGAGGCGCCCCAGGAGCGGATCGCTGCGACCTTGACCTCGCTCGCGTTGTTCGGGACGAAGACCGTACAAGGAATGTTGAGTTGCTTCGCAGCGTAGGCAGTGGCAGCCCCATGGTTGCCAGTCGAGGCCGCCAACACTCCGAGGGCACGCTGGCTCACGGGCGTGGTCAGCAACCGGTTCATCGCGCCACGAGCCTTGAACGAACCGGTGACCTGGGTGTTCTCGAGCTTGAGGTAGACCTCGGCCCCCCATGCTTGACTCAAACTCGGAGCGTGGGCCAACGGTGTTTCCCAGACGTAGGGGCGGATCCGAAGATCGGCCGACTCGACGTCTTCGCGGATCCGGTAGAGCAGATCGCTTGGGGATGGCATGGCGGAAGTTATCGCGGGCCCGTTCGCGGAGCGAGGGCGTGGATCAGCCGGGTGCTTGGAAGCGCAGCGATGCGGAATTGATGCAGTATCGCAGTCCAGTGGGGGCCGGACCGTCGTCGAAGACGTGACCGAGGTGAGCATCACACTTGGCACAGCGAACTTCGGTGCGAATCATTCCATGCGAACGGTCCGGCAATTCCAGGATTGCCTCAGCCCGTACGGGTTTGGTGTAACTGGGCCAACCGCAGCCCGCATCGAACTTGGACTCGGAATCGAAGAGTGTCTCGCCGCAGCAAACACAGAGATAGGTTCCAGGATCGTCACAGTCCCAATAGGCTCCGGTAAAGGCACGCTCCGTGCCTCCCTGCCGACAGATCCGGAACTGTTCAGGGCTGAGCTTCTTGGCCCATTCCTCGTCAGGATGCCGCGGGGATTCGTCCGTCAAATCAGCCCCGATGCCACGGCCCGGACAATATCGGACTGCGAGATGATTCCCAGAAGACGATGGTCCTCGACGACCAGCAGTCGATGGACATCGAGATACAACATCTCCTGAGCCGCCAATTTGATGTCTTCGTCAGGGTCGATCGTCTTGGGAACCCTGGTCATGATCTCTGCGGTACGGGTGTGTCGTACCACATTGTCGAGGGCCTCCCCTTCACTCTCCGCTTCGGCGGCAAGGATGTCCGTGCTCGAGATCACCCCGACCAGCTGGCCCGTCGAATTCACCACCGGCAGGGCGGAAACGTGACCATCCGCGAGCATCACGATGGCCTCCGACACCAAGGCATCGTCAGCAATCGTCCGGACATCGGATTGCATCAACTCTCTGACGCTCGGCATAACGTCCTCCCGCGTAGGGCGGGCCCCAGCACCCGCTTCATTGAAGCAAATCCAGTTCGAATGAACCCCGGATGAGCGCCGTGTGAAGCCCGTCTTAGGTCCAACTACCCCCCACCGTCAGTTCCCGGGACGTCCGAAGCGATCGTGAAGTTGAACCCATCCGGGTCTTCGTAGAGCCCCATGCGAACCCCGAGTCTGGTTTCAGGGGGAGACACGCAGCGCACCGATGCCTGGGACAGTCTCCCGTGAACCACGTCGACATCGTCAACATGAAACCCGAGGCGGGGCGATCCTACCTCAGTGGGGTAGTGATGGTGGGGTGCATCGGTGTGACCCTGATGCAGGGTGAAAATGACTCGACCGGCGTCGAGGTCGGCCTGTTCCCGATCTTCGGTGATGACCCGGAGCCCCAGAAGGTCTCGGTAGAAGCGAATGGAGCGCTCGAGGTCCGATACGAACAAGATGCAATACCGCAGTTCTGTCATGGGGCCCGCCTTGTCGGTCTCGGGAGGTTATCCGCTCAGCAGGACCGAGTCAAATCAGCCTATCCGAGAACTAAGCGGCCAAAGCGCTCGGGGTCTTGTCGGTCACCCCTGAGGTAGACCCAACCACCCCCTCCGCTCCAGACCAACTGACCGGCCCTGCGTAACCGACCCGACTGGATCTGGTTCACAATGAGATCGAATCCGACCTCACTGCCTTCGGAAAGTCCGCGAAGTTTCTCATCTGCAACCCGGATCGTGGCACGGTAGCCCGTCTCCGTCTCCTCCCATCCCCCGGTGACGCCCGTAGCATCCCCCTCAGCCCACTCCACCCTGCGACTCTCAATCCCCCCCCCCGACAACAGAGACACGACATATCCACGGGGGGCCTCGCCGGGGTGGTGGAGATAGACCTGAAGCCCCTCGCGGTGGACATCATCGGGATCATTGTCGAGGTCGAGAGGGTCTGCGCCTGGGGTGGCAGGAAGAACTTCGGGCTTCTCCACCTCGACCGCGAGGTACAGCGCGTCATCATCCCAATTGACCCAGGCCCGCGCGGTAAAAGTCTCCGGGTCGTAGGGCTCCTCACTCCGTCGGTACTGGTTCTCTTCCCCCAGGATGAGAGGCTCACAGGACGCAAAGCCATCCAATGAGCCGTCCAGCGATGGGATGCTCCAGGTACGGGCCGCCTCGGCGACCGCGTCCCATGATGGCTTGACCTCAAAAAGTGGCTCGGGTGCGGCCACCCTGGCACGCGCGCCGCCGAGATCCGTCACGCCGCCAGGGTGAGTGACCCGAACTGCAGTCGGTCCAATGTCATAGTGGTACTGCCCCTCCCCCGTCGCGACGCTCACCGTATCGCCTTGCGCGGTGACCGTGGCGACGGTCCCGACGGACCCGGCCCCAGCCAAGTCGATCACCGTCACGAGACGTGCACCCCGATTCTTCACTCGCACGACCGGCACCATCCGAGGCCCTGACTCTCCGGGCAGACCTGGGCAGCTGAGTCGGACCAACTCCGCTGTTCCGTTGGGCAGGTGAAGCTGAAGTCGTCCTCCATTTTCGGCTTCCGCACCGAGAGCGATTGTGGCCGAACTCTCGGTGACCTCGAACCTCTCGGCGGAGCGGACGAACCGATTCGCGTATTCGATCGTGCTCCAATGGCCGGGGGTAACGACTCTCCATGCAGCATTCAGGTGCCAGGGAAGCTCCAACTCGATGGGCTCCTGCGCGGAAAACTCCACGATGTCCACGACATGTGTCGGCGCAGAAACAACCGTCCTGGCAACCGCGCCCGCCTCGCCCCGTATCCATCCCCAACCGTTCCGATCGTCGAACGCGGCGCACCGTGTGCCCTTGTCCCCCGGATTGGAGCCGTCGACGATTGGCGCGTTGTGCGCCAGGGGCGACCGGAACCACATGAGCTCTGGCTCGACATAGGATCCGGTGCCTGGATCAGGCAACCACAGAGTCTGCTGGGAGTAGAGAGTCAGGTGCAAGCTGTCGGGGTGCCCGTGGCCACTGCGTCTGTGGCCGCACTCGAGGCTCAGATATCGTTCTGGCCATTGCACGATCGCTAATCCCTGACCGGAGAAGAACCGGGAAGTGGGTACCCATTCACCGTCGGGTTCCTCGAGTTTCGAGTCCATCCCAAGAAGGGCCCACCAGGAAAGGTCACTCCTGGTCCTCGAGTCTGGAGTAGAGCGCCCTGCATCATGCAGCCATGCGTCGTAGAAGTCGTCCTTCGGCGCCATTGCGTACAGGCGCTTGAGCCACCGCCCGATGTGCTCATCGCCATGGCACCAGGCCCTCCCCACTTCCCAGCACTCGAGGAACGAAGGCTGGGCGAGGCTGATTCCGAACCGGGCGTCACCCCGGGCGGGATAGGTTCCATCCGGGAGGGCGGTCTCCGCTGGTGCCAGCAGCGCAACCCGGAAGTGGGCGGCGAGATCAGGATCCGATAGCAGGTCGATCCCAAGTGTTCGCCCCCAGAACATCCCCGTCATCAAGCCGCGAATGGCAAAGAGATGGTAGTTCTCCCCCTCGTGCCACATCCCCTCATCTTCGAACCCATCGGTGAGATGACCGAGCAACCCCGTGCGTGCCGTCACGGCTGTCTCGGCAAGTTCGTGATCGTCGAACCACGCGGCGATGCTGGCAAGGGCCGCGGCGTGCCAGGTCTGGCGATTTGAGAGTCCTTCGTTGAACTCACCGATCACGAACGCGGCTTCATCCGCCACCGTATTGACGGCCTCCGTGGCTTCCGCAGATAAGAGACCCCGTTCGCGGAGCAGATAGGCCCCGGTCAGGTAGTGGGTGATCCAAATCGACTCGAGATAGGTGGAGAAGAAGAGGTGAGTCGGACCGAGAACGTTGTCGCGGTTCGGAAGCTCCATGTAGATCCCGGCGTGGGCAATCAGGAGACGATCGGCCAATGTGACCGCCTCGGAGTCTCCCCCCAGAATTCCGAGCAGCGCGAGGTCCGTGGTTCGCTCGGCAAACCAAAGATGGCCTGCACGGGCCCAGTGTCGGTCGTGGCGGTCGCCGGTCACTATGACGCCGCACTTCCCGCACCGATGCTCTTTGGAATTGAAGGGATCGAAGTCGAGCTGGGTTCCGTCATCGGGACAGATTCCGCCGTCTCGAGACAGCAGGGCCTTCAGTCGCGGGGGAACGAGTGATCCATTTCGGAACGGAGTAACGCGAGTTCGAATGGTCTCGAGCAGTTGCCGCAGTTCGGCATCGTGCTCCAGGTGTGTGGCGAGCTGGTCCAGTTCGGGGCCATTCAACACGTTCGTTGCTTTTCCCTAGGATCGGATTGAGTGCAATGAATCCAGGCCATGGCTCGGGTTCCGGCTACCAGCCGTTCCTCGCCCGCAGGGACGTGATGTGCGCTACATGGTGAGGTCCATGCCACGCATAGAGGGCAAGCAGGGTATCGAGCGTGAGGACGCCCTCCTCGGGGTGGACGAAGGTCCGCTCGAAATCCTCCCCAGACATGGATTGAAGTACCCTGACCCAGCGCTCGTGAAGGAGGTCCACCATCTGCAACGACGGTCCGATCGGGCCCGTCGAATCCGCGAGATTAGCCCAGGCCTCCTGGTCGTATGGCTTGATCGTGGGATGATGTTCGGTGAGGGCGAGCTTGAACCGCACGTACGCGTTCAGGTGGCTGTCTGGAACGTGGTGAGCGAGTTGTCGAACCGTCCACCCACCCGGCCGATACGGCGTATCGAGTTGTCTGTCCGACAAGTCACCCACAGCCTCCCGAAGCCGAGGCGGGGTTGCGGCGATGATCGCGATTAGACCGGCCCGGCTCGCGGGGTCGGAGTGCGACGGTGCCCTAAAGGTCCCGATTGGATACCGGAGGTCGGTCTCCCTCACGGCTCGTGGTGGTGGGTTCCATGGCCCATCTCCAAACCAACCATGTTGGCGAGAAGGTTGTGCATGTCGGTGAGATAGACGGGATCAGTGACGTCCACCCCCGGCCACTCGTGGCCGCTGTCGGGGCGGAAGAGACCCGCAACGGCTCCCATTCCACCAAAGGGGATCGGGGCACCCGTCGTGTTGTCGTAATACACGGTCACCCGATACACATGAGATGGTTCGATATGCACCCCTAACCGGTACCACCGGTAGAGTCTTGCCGGCGGTAAGTACGAGACCGTCCCCTTGTCATCTCGTTGTGGTTCCTGATACCAGATGACTTCGCCCGAGGTCACGTCTTTGAACTCGATCGCCGTAGCGAGATCGTGTACATGACCACCGAGGCCGAGGATCGTCCCGGGCAGGACCGGCTGGCTCTCCCAGCTGTGTTCGGACTTGCCAACCGGAAGATCGAAGTCCTTACGACCACCTTCACCACCGTTCGGGAACTTGACGTCCATCACCCAGGGGTACGCCTTGATCAGGGGGAAGACCTTGCCCGGCCGCACAAAATTGAGAATGAGGCGCGGTCGCAACCTCGCCGCGGCGCCGGTCGGGTTGGCAATCATCGCAGCGGCCATGTACCGAGATCCAGCCGGGACCGGCATCCCAATGAGCAGCCTCGGAACCTTGGGAGACCCTGTCTCCTTGCTGGCCGCCATGATATGAAGAGGGAGGGGAAGAAAGAGCTCGCGACGATCCGGGTCGGTGAGATTGAAATGATGCAGTCGATCCTCCGGAACAACCGCACCATACTCGTCGCGGACTTCCACACGGAAGCCGTAGATCGAAACGTCGAACGGGATGGTCGCGCGATGGACGGGTGTTCGCAGCATGCCTCCGGCCGGAATATCGATCGGCGGCAATTCGATGCTGATTTCTCGGGCCTCCTCGTTGATTTGGGTATCGGCCATGGGGAGGGTATCCACATCGGCCGGTCCGTACTGGAACCCGGCTTGGGGCAAGGACAAAGAAGACAACAGCATCAAAGTCAGCATTGAGAACCCTCATCCCTTCCCGATGGTCCTTCGTTCATCAAAGGGGAGCCCGTGCCTCGGGTTTCCCCTCCCGCGGGTTGTTGAACAGCCGCGTGGTTGGATACGCGAAGTCAATGTCGTCCCGTGACCCAAACGCGCGCAAGATCTTCTCCCAGACCTCTTCGGCGGTCTTGCGGCGCTCATCGGGATGGCAGGCATAACGGATGGTCAACAGTACCCCGGAGTCGGCCACCGACGTGATCACTCTGGGCTCGTCGGCCAGACTCCTGATGGCATACCGAGCCGTCTCGCCAGGCCGCTCGCGCCGTACCGGTCGGGTCATACCCCCTATCACTCCACTCAGAAGCTTCTTCGCGTCTTCCCAGTTGCTTTCGAAGGTGAGGAGTACCGGGATTTCGTTCCAGATGAACGGGAAGCCGGAAGAGTAATTCGCCACCGGTTCAACGAAGACTTTCCCGTTGGGAACATGAATGATCCGACCCGTGGGTTGATCGGCGTCCACCCAGTTCCCGATCTCGAGCAGGGAGAAGGAGAAGAGTCGAACATCGACAACATCGCCGGCCTTCTGCCCGACCTCGATCCGGTCGCCAATACGAAACGGCCGGCGCCAGAGGATGAAGGCCCAGCCGGCCAGGTTGGTAATCGGCTGGTTGAGCGCGATCGCGAGGGCCGCGGTCATCAGCCCAAGGAACGCCCCGAGCTGCCGCAGACCACTCGACCATATCCAGCCGACAAACAGGACGATCAGAATGACCGTGGCGTACGAGATTCCCTTGCGCCATCGGAAGCGCATCTCGGGATCGGCGACGTGCCTCCGCACCAACCGCATGGCACCCCAGCGCATCGTACCCAGAACCGCGAGCACCGCGGCGGTGCTGAGGAGTCCCTGCTGTATCGCCGGACTCAATTCACCCATGCTGAAGAACTCGCCTTGGACCATCAGGACTCTTCAAAGAGTGTGGGGGGAATGGGACCACTTGGTGGCCTGCTCGAAGGCCCTGACGTCGAGGTCGGCTTTGTCCCGACCTGACGTACGTTGAACGCACCAGGGACGTAGTCGCGAGGGAGAGACTCCGGTGGGATGGCCATCGCGTTACCGTCACGGATTGCGGTGTAGGCCGGTGATGTGATCTCGACGCCGGCTTCGGCGAACACGTCTTGGACCCGTTCGTTGAGCGCAGAGAGCGTTAACCGCATCCGAGACGCATCCTTCACATACGTGTTCAGCTCGTACGCGGGGTAGTAATCACTGAGGCCCGTCTGGAGGACGAAGGGTGGTGGCTCCTTCTCGATCCCTTCAGTGGACAATGCCGCCGAAACGAGAAGTTCATGGACCCGTCGCCACGGCACGTCATACCCAATGGTGATCGTGGTTTGCAGGATGACACCCTGGGTGCGGGCAATCGTACTGTAGTTCAACACGTCGCCACTCATCACTTTGCTATTGGGAATCGTGACCTCGACGTTGTACACCGTGCGAATCTTGGTCACCAGGAGGGTCCGCGTGACGACGTCACCCAACGTATCACCAATGCGCACGCGGTCGCCGATCTGGAACGAGCGCGAGTACGTCAAGAGCGTTCCTGCAACCAGGTTTGCGACGGCGCCCGTCGATCCGAGCGAGAACAGCACACCCATGAAGAGAGACACACCCTTGAATGCGTCCGACTTCGATCCGGGGAGATAGGGAAACATGGCAATCAACGCGAATGCCAAGACCAGAAAGCGTACGAGTTTGTAGGTGGGTTCGGCCCATTCACGCTCAAACCCACCCAGGGTGATGGCTCCCGAGCCGACGGCGTTGAAGAGGAAGTGGAGTCCCCGAAGGAAGTACTTGGTCACGAGGACGATGACGGCGACGAAGAAGAGATTGGGGAGGTAATCGAGAATGCTCCGGCCCACGGTACCGAGTGGCCCAACGACATAATCGAGTATCCGTCCCGATGCCCCTGCCGTCCACGGGAAGTAGCCCAGGACAAGAACCACGATGAGATAGCCAAGGAGCACCAGCGCGACGCCGCGGACGATCTTGATGAGAAGCAGCAGCGCATCGGCGATCTTGTCGGCCGAAATCACTTCCAACTGCTGCAGTTTGATGCTCGGGATACGTTTCGAGTGGCGCAGGAAATTGACGAGGCGCAGCAACCTCTCGTAAAGACCGCGCAGCAACCAGAGCAACGCCCCCGAGACGAGGAGTGTCAGGACCGTCTTGAGCAGCCCGATGCCAAATTCCCGAAGCTGCCACCGGAAGGCGGTCGAGCTCAGCACACGGGACAACTGATCGATGTACTCCGCGGCAAGAGCCTGTCGCGAAACACCCGCCCGCGCCGCATCCGCGGGAAGCACGGCCATGATGGCTCTGTCACCCGCCATGACAATGACATCGCCATCGATCTCGATGACGTGAAGGGAGTCCTGGTCGGATTGGTAGGTGCGCGCAATGCTGTCGAGGCGGGCCGTGATCGCTGCGGCCCTTGCGTCGGCATCAATTGGTCCGAGACGACCGAAGATGCGGAACAGAGTGTCACCCCGAACCACAATCGGGGCTCCGGCAGGGAGGAGGCTGTCCGGAGCTGCCACCCTAACCGTGTCGGGAGGCAGGGAGTCCTGTACCACCGCCCCCAGGCGACCAGACGGAACGGTCAGTGCTGCAAGGAGGAGGAAACCCACCGACATGGGCGCTCTACCAGGCGATGCCATAGTCCTCACCATGATTACTCGAGCCACCCCACATCGAACCATGCTCCCGATCGAAGTAGATCGCGTTGATGGGTCCGGAGGTCAGTCGCCTGAACTCGAGGTTGTACCCCATCTCTCGGAGGTCTCTGCGAATCCAATCGGGAATCGACTCCGCCATCGTCATCCGACCTGGCTGCGAGGCGTGATCTCCAAACGAGCTGCGCATCTGAAAGCTGTTGATGTTGGCGGCCTCCACCGCCTCCTGTACGGTCATACCGAATTCGACCACGTTGAGAAAGAACTGCAGGAGATTCTGGTCCTGGCTGTCGCCGCCCTGGACCGCGAAAGACAGAAATGGTTTGCCCTCTCGCAGGGCCATGCTGGGCGTCAGGGTCACGCGGGGACGCTGACCAGGACGAACCACATTGAATGGGTTTTCCCTCTCGTCGAGTACGAAACTCTGCATCCGCTGGCTCATGCCGATGCCGGTGTGTCCCGCGATTGCGGCGGGGATCCACCCACCACTCGGAGTGATGGAAACCACCCAGCCCGACGAGTCCGCGGCCTGGACTGAGGTCGTGCCGGCAAAGAACGCTTCATCGTGGTCGGCTTCGCTCGTGGTGACGGGTGTCTTGGGCTTGGGGGGCCACTCGGCAAGAATCGCCTTGTACGGGTTCACCGCCCCCATGAACGGGTAGGGATCTCCCGGCTTGATGTCGGGGTCGTTGCGATCCGGGTTGATGAGTTTAGCGCGCTCCCGGGCATAGGCCTTACTCAGGAGCCCCGCAACGGGTTCCTCCGGCGGGGTGTAGATATCGCCGTAGTAGAAATCGCGATCGGCGAACGCAAGGCTCATCGCCTGATAAATACTGTGGATGTACCGGGTGCTGTTGTACCCCATCGCTTTCAGATCCATCGGCTCTAGAATATTGAGCGCCTGGAGCAGGGCCGGCCCTTGAGTCCAGACATTGAGCTTGTAGACGTCGATGTCCTTGTATCTCGTGCTCACCGGTTCCTCGATCCGGACCTTCCAGGCGGCGAGGTCTTCCAAAGTGTGGAGTCCACCGAGTTCCTGAGACCCTCGCACATACTCCTGAGCGATGTCCCCTTTGTAAAAGCGGTCATAGGCGGCATAAATCGCCTCTTTGCGTGTCTTGCCCTGGCGCAGAGCCCGTCGCTCGGCGTCCACCAACTTCTGGAGGGTGACAGCCAAGTCCGGCTGACGGAAAATCTCTCCCGCCGCCGGAGCTTCCCGCTTCTCGCCCAAGTGGGTGAGATAGAGATCGCGGGAGTACGACCATTCCTTGATCCGTTTCTTGTTGCGTTCGATGTTGTTCGCGGTCTGGGCCTCCATGGGGTATCCCTCAGCCATCTGCATCGCCGGCCGGAGCACCTCTTCGAGGCTCATGGTTCCATATTCCGCCAACATCGTCATCAACCCGCCGGGTGTGCCCGGGGTGGTCGCGGCGAGGGGGCCGTATTCGGGAGGGTATGGCAGGTCCTTGCTCTTGAAGAACTCAGGCGTCGCGCCCGTCGGCGCTACGCCCAATGCGTTGATACCTATCACCTTGCCGGTGTTGGGGTTGTAGATCAGGGCTTGGGTCTCGCCACCCCAACTGAGTACGTCCCACATCGTGGCGGCGGCGGCAAGCATCGCGCTGGCAGCGTCCACCGCATTCCCACCCTGTTGGAAGATCATGGCCCCGGCAGTCGCGGCGAGTGGTTTCCCGGTGATGGCAATCCAGTGCCGTCCGTGGAGCGGGGGTTTGGCCGTGCTCTGGGCCGAGAGCGCCATGGGGAAGAAGCCCAGTGTGAGAGCGGCCATAATAGCCGAAGGTGGGCGGGCACGATGGTTGAAGCGCATGGAACCTCCACGAATACCACAAGGTGATAACGGCTTCGGAAACGATCCCGAGAGAATCGACCCGGCCTGAGGGTCTGTCAACACATCCCGGGGCTCGTGTATCATAAGCACCATGACCCTCTTCGAGATGATCGCGGGCATCGTCACCCTCGCCGGTGTCTTTGGCTGGCTCAACTACCGATTCCTGCGGTTGCCACCGACCATCGGCCTGATGATCATCGCCATGGCCTTCTCGTTGGCCCTCGTGGGTCTGGCCCAAACGGGGATCGGATGGATCGATCCGTTCAAGGCCTTCGTCCGTGAAGTCGACTTCGACGCCGCTCTGCTCCGTGGGATGCTCGGTGCCCTTCTCTTTGCCGGAGCGCTCCACGTGAATATCGACGACCTCGCGGAGCAGAAGGGCGTCGTTGGCGTCCTCGCGACGGTCGGGATTCTCGTGTCGACCGTCCTCGTTGGCGCCGGCTCGTGGTACCTGTTCAGCTGGCTCGACGTCGGTATCCCTTTCGTGTGGTGTCTCCTTTTCGGGGCTTTGATCTCCCCGACCGACCCGATTGCGGTGGGAGCAATCCTGAAACGGGTCGGCGTGCCTCACTCGCTCGAAACCAAGATCGCGGGTGAGTCCCTGTTCAACGACGGTGTGGGCGTCGTGGTCTTCCTCGCCATCGCAGGGCTGGCCACCGGTGGCCATGAGCCGACTCCGTCTGCTGTGGGACAACTCCTCTTGTTCGAAGTGGGTGGCGGGCTGCTATACGGAGGGCTGTTGGGTTGGATCGTCTACCGGATGCTACGCAGCGTCGATAACTACCAGGTGGAGATCCTCCTCACTCTCGCCTTGGTCACCGGTGGGTATGCTCTCGCCAATCACCTTCACCTTTCGGGACCCCTCGCCATGGTGGTTGCGGGCCTCTTGATCGGAAACCGAGGTCGGCGGTTCGCCATGTCCGACAACACGCGAGAGCGGCTCGATGCCTTTTGGGAATTGGTGGACGAAATGTTGAACGCGGCGCTGTTCGTCTTGATCGGAATCGACGTCCTCATCATCGACACCTCGCCGAGCCTGCTATTGGCCGCAGCCCTCGCGATCCCCCTCGTGCTCCTGGCACGCTGGGTGAGCGTTGGAGTTCTCGTGCGTCTTCTTGGTCGGGTTCGGCAATTCTCCCCACACGCCGTGAAGATCCTCACTTGGGGTGGGCTCCGTGGTGGAATCTCAGTCGCGCTGGCGCTGTCTCTACCGGCGGGTGCCGAGCGGGGCACTTTGGTGACCGTGACCTATGTGGTCGTGTGTTTCTCAATCATCGTCCAAGGTCTCAGCATCGGCCCGGTGGTCAAACGCCTCCTGGCTCAACCTCGCCCCTCATGACCCTCGTTTTACCGGGAAACACCATGCCCCAGACTCCGTTTCTTCGTGTCGGTCTTTTTCTCGCTCTGCTCGGCTGGCTTGTGACCGGTTGTGGGGGAACGCGTCGCGTCTTCACCCACTACGACCCCGCGGCGGCCTCCCTGGCATCGGGATACCGGACGTTCGATTGGATGACCCCCCCGGGGGGTGAGGACCTTCGTCCAGGGGCCGCCGACCTGGCCGCAGACGTCATGCGGATCACCGACGCCGCACTCGCCGCGAAGGGCTACAACCGGCTCGATGCAGCCCCTGAGTTTCACATGGGCTGGCACTATGTGACAGAGCCGACCCATGTCACCACGATCAACTCTTACTACGAGTACACCTGGGGTCGGTGGTTCCCGGGTGGGGGTGTCTCTTACGGGGCGGGCTATCGATCGGAGTTCCCTGCCGGGACGTTCATCCTCGACGCGGTCGACGCCGCGACGCGAGAACTCATCTGGCGTGGGTTCGCTCAGGTCACCTCGATCGATGACCCCTTGAAGCGGGACGAGGAACTCACCACTGTGATTGCGCGAATGCTGCTTCGGTTCCCCCGCCCCTGAGTCCTAGTCGAGGTCCTGACCCTTCGTCTCTGGAAGCAGCAGCATCAGGATGCCCGCCCCGATGAAGAAGAGTGCCGTCGTCCCCAGGGCGGGACCCAAGCCATGTACATCGGCAATCGCCCCAATGGTCATCGGGGCAAGGGCGGAGACAGCACGCCCAGAGTTGTAGCAGAGCCCCTGGGCGGTCGCCCTGATTGCCGTCGGGTACAGCTCCGCCAACATCGATCCGAAGACACTGAAGTACCCATGGCCGAAGAACCCAATCGCCGGACCGAGGAGCATCAACACCGCGGGCCGAGTGGCGGCAGCGCCGTACAGAGGCACCAGGGCCGCAGCGCTCAAGACGAAAATCAGGAACACCGGTCGCCGCCCGAACCGATCGGCCAGGAAGCCGAACGAGAGGTAGCCTCCCAACGCCCCGATCTGCATCGGGATGATCCAACCAGTTGATCTGACGACCCCCATCCCGGCACCCCCCTGGTCGACCGGCGCCGCAAGGAATGACGGCACCCAGGTGAAAAGCCCCCAGTAGGCAAACATGAGGAAGGTGGCGATGCCGGTAGCGACGAGGGTCCTGCGGAGCAGTGCGCCGCGGAACATCTCGCGAATTCCTCGGAACGGGCTGGAGGTGGGCTCTCCACGACGCCATTGCGCGGGCTCCGGGACGTGCCGTCGGATCCAAAAGGCGAGGAGTGCGGGGAGAACGCCCGCCAGGAACAGGGGGCGCCACCCGAACCTCGGCATCACCAGGGCCGCCAGACCCGCGGCGAGCATGTAACCCACAGCCCACCCCGACTGCATGATGCCGATGGCCTTCCCGCGGTGAGCGGTCGGCCAGGTCTCGGCCACGAGCACAGACCCAGCGGACCACTCACCACCGAGCCCGATCCCGACCAGCGTACGCCAGAGCACCAACGCGAGCACACTGCCCGCCGTGGCGGTGAGTGCCGTACAGAGCGAGTAGACGAGAATCGCCACCTGGAGCATTCTTGCCCGCCCATAACGGTCGGCCAGGATGCCGAACCCGATCCCCCCGAACGCTGAACTGAGGAGGGTGACCGACGCGAGCGCTCCAGCCTGTGCCCCTGAGAGCCCGAACTCGTCTCGAATGGCACCCAGGGCGAAGGCGTAGAGCATGACATCCATCGCGTCCAGCATCCAACCAGACCCGGAGGCAATCAGCGCCTTCCATTCGGGCGGACCCACATCCCGCCACCATGGGGTGGCCCGTCCGGGAGGCGCCGCCGTCATCTGTTCCACAGATCCTTCTCGGTTGCTAACACCTCACCCGTCCTGTTTTGTTTTGTGCTGTGAACGCGACCCGTTCCACCCCGGATTCCGCCACGCACCCCGCGATCATCGCGCCGTGGATCGACACACTCGCCGTGGGCGGCCTCTCCCTCCTGGTATTTGTCCCACTCCTCCTGAGTGGCCGTCACGACCTTCTGCTGGTTGGCATAGGGGTTCAGGCTCTGCTGGGGACGATGCTCAATATGCCCCACTTCCTTGCTTCGTACAGGATGATCTACCGGTCGAAGGAGATCATGCTGCGCCACAAGTGGGCCTCGATCTACATCCCCCTGCTGCTGTTCTTCTATATCATCGTGGCGATCTGGCAAGCCCAGTACTCCCCAGCACTCGTGTCGCTCCTGATGATGGTCTCGAGCGGTTACCTCGCCTGGCACTACACCGGGCAGGCGTGGGGCATGATGGCCACCTTCGCCTACCTGGAAGGAGTGCCCTTCCTACCGGAGGAACGACGCCTCGTGCGAGGAAGTCTCCGGATCCTGCTGGTGTGGCACGTCACGTGGTTCTTGCACACCGCCGAACTCCCGTTCGATCTCGCGAACATCTACACGGCGATGAGCGTGGCCAGTGTCGGTGCCTTCGTGCTCGGCGCCGTGGGTCTGGCCCGCATGCGCCAACGAACCGGGCGACTTCCCCCACTCCGTTCGCTGGTTGCCTGGCTGGCCATCTTCTCCTGGTACGCCGTCATCGCCCGGGAGCCCAGGGCCATCTTCCTCGTTCAAATTGCCCACGCCGTGCAGTATCTCATCTTTCCGGTTCGCGTGGAGATCAACGTGACCGCACGCGCAGAGGAGGGACGGGCTCCACATCTCGTTCGCCATATGCTTCTCTACGGCATCCTGCTCCTTGGCGCCAGCTACCTGATGTCCAATCAGATCCCGGGGACGGCAATGGCCTTCGTGGCCAAAGCCCTTGGGGAGCAACCGGGTGAAGTTGTGCCCATCATGATCTTTGCGTTCCTCAACATCCATCACTATTTCACCGATGGGGTGATGTGGAAGCTTCGAAACCCAGCCGTCAGAGAAGACCTCTTCGCGCACGTATCCGCGCCCACGGTGGCCGGTGGCCGGGAGCGCAGCAACCGGTGACTGCCTGATGGAATTCCTCATTCCGATCGTCGTCGTGCCGTCAGCCCTGCTGTTTGTGCTGGCCATCGGCCCTTTCAGGATGCCCCTGACCCGCTGGCTCAATCGCCGAGCCGATGGCGGGGATTCACCGGAACTACGGGAGGAACTCGCGGATCAAGCCGAACGGCTGGCCGAGACCGAACACCGGCTACTCGAGTTGGAGGAGCGTCTGGATTTCACCGAACGGTTGTTGTCTACTGGGAAGGGCGAGGGGCCCGCAGGTCCCTGACCAGTTTCTTTACCCGCCGCTCGATGTCATCCCGGACCAAGGCCACTTCGTACTCCGTCCCCTCCCTCGGATCGGGGAGATCCCAATCGAACTGTCCACGGCTCGGGACCCAGGGACAGACATCACCACAGCCCATCGTCACGACGTAGTCCCACGGACCGGAGCCGACTTCATCCAGACTCTTTGGACGATGACTCGTCAGGTCGTAGCCCACCGCCGCCATTGCCGTGATGGCCTTGGGTCCCACCTCGGATGCGGGCCGTGAACCCGCACTTGAGGGCAGGAGTACTCCTTCCCCGTGAATGCGAGCAAACGCCTCCGCCATCTGACTTCGATTGGCGTTTTCGATACAGAGAAAAAGGACTCGGACCGGCTCGGGCATCTTGGCGGGGTCCACGGCTGAAGTCGGCCGGTACCGAAGTGGCACGGCAAGGACCATCCCTGGTTTGCAATCTATCGGCTCGCGTCCACCGACCGAATAGTTCTAGATTCCCCGCCCTCTCAACACGATCATCGTGAACGAATCCACCGCTGCGCCCCAAACTGGTTTCTGGTCCTCCGTCCGCGAGGCGGTGCGCGGGTCACGTCAGGATTACACCGAAGGACCAATCGGTCGAGCCATTCTCCTGCTCGCCGTCCCGATGGTGCTCGAGATGGTCATGGAGTCGCTCTTCGCGGTCGTCGATGTGTTCTTCGTCTCGAAGTTGGGGGCATCGGCGGTCGCGACGGTGGGGCTCACCGAGTCAATGCTTGCCCTGATCTACACCGTCGCGATGGGACTCAGCATCGGAGTCACGGCCATGGTGGCCCGGCGTACCGGCGAACGTGATCCCGACCGCGCTGCCGTCACCGCCGTCCAGGCCATCGCTCTCGGTGTGCTCGTCGCCGCCCTACTCGGCGGTCCGGGAGCATTCTTCGCCGGTGACCTCCTCCGGATCATGGGAGCTACTCCTGATGTCGTCACCCAGGGCAGCACGTTCACCAGAATCATGCTGGGTGGGAACGTGGTCATCATGTTGCTGTTCTTGATCAATGCGATCTTCAGAGGTGCCGGGGACGCTGCGATCGCGATGCGGGTCCTGTGGCTCTCCAACGGTCTCAACATCATTCTCGATCCGATCTTCATTTTCGGTCTCGGACCGGTGCCTGCGCTGGGAGTGACCGGTGCCGCGGTTGCTACGACAATAGGACGAGGGACGGGAGTGCTCTTCCAGTTCTATGCGCTTGCCCGGCGATCGGAGCGAGTCAAAATCACCCGCCGCCACCGGCGGCTCTCACCTGCGACCATGCTCCAATTGGTCAAGCTCTCCGGGACGGGGACCTTCCAGGTGTTGGTCGGCACGGCAAGCTGGATAGGACTCGTGCGCGTGCTGGCGACCTTTGGAAGCGAGGCACTCGCAGGGTACACAATCGCGATTCGCATCATCCTCTTTGCGCTGCTACCCGCCTGGGGGTTGAGTAACGCCGCCGCAACGATGGTGGGCCAAGGCCTGGGTGCCCAGAAGCCGGAGCGTGCCGAACGAGCCGTCTGGCAAGCCGGCCGGTACAACCTGGTCTTCCTAGGCCTGTCAGGCGTGTTTTTCTTCCTGTGCGCCGGTCCCATCGTGCAGTTGTTCACGTCCGAACCCGTCGTCTCGGAATATGCCCGGCGTGGACTTCAGATCGTCAGTCTCGGCTTTCCGTTCTACGCCTACGGAATGGTGCTGACTCAGTCGTTCAACGGTGCCGGAGACACGTGGACTCCGACCCTGATCAACCTCTTCTGCTTCTGGTGCTGGGAGTTGCCGATCGCGTTCCTGCTCTCGGTGACCCTTGGAATCGGACCGTTGGGAGTTTTCGTCGCCATTGCGGTCGCGTTCTCGACCCTGGCGGTGGTGAGCGCCGCGGTGTTCCGCCGTGGGAAGTGGAAAGAGCGGATTATCTAGCCTCTCACCCGGCGGGCCGCGAGTCGTGGGGCCAGCCGGTTGAGGACGTCGAGGCGAACGGTATCGCCGAGTTTGAGAACCTCACGTCCCTCGAGAACGGCTTCGATCACTGCCGCCGCGACATGCTCCGGCAAGAGTCTTCCTTGCCACCGCCCTGCGGTCATGGCGGTGTCAACCAGTGGGGGCATGACATCGAGAACGGCAACCCGCGATTTAGCGTCTTCGAGCTGATAACGGAGAGACCGACTAAAACTGTGAACCGCGGCCTTGCTCGCGCAATAGACCGGGGCGCTTGCCTTGGGTGTGATGGCGAGAGACGATGACATGTTGACGATCACGGCCTCAGGGGCCTGGAGGAGCTGGGGCATCAGGAGCGCCGTGAGTTTCACCATTCCACCGAAATTCACCGACAGTTCGTGGTCGACTTTTGCAAGGATGTCCTCGGCGGGGGCTTCAGGAAATCGGTACTGATACTGGATACCGGCGTTGTTCACGAGAATCGACAACCCACCCAGGCGCTCCGAAACCTCCGAGCAGAGCCTGCGCAAGTCGTCCGTGCGTCCGACATCGGCTACGAAGGTCTGAAGCCCAGGATTCTCCGCGGCGACGGTCTTCAGACGATCCGCGTCGCGTGCGCAAATCCCCACCCGGGCACCGTGGGCCTGCAGGGCCCTGGCCAACGCAAGCCCGATACCCGCGCTTCCGCCTGTTACCAATGCGTCCTGTCCGGCAATCGACTTCATGATTGTCCTCCGACGAGAGGCCGACCCAGTGCCGTGGGGATTCGAGCCTGCCCCATGCCCCCGGAGAGCGCGACCAGCGCCAGGAGATAGGGGAGGACGAGGAAGAGTTGATAGGGCACTCCGAGCCCCATGGCCTGAAACAGGAACTGGAGGGCGGTGGCCGCCCCGAACAGCAAGGCCGCTCCCAGTACCCCAACCGGATGCCAGCGTCCCAGCACCACTATCGCGATGGCAATGAACCCCCTCCCGGCCGTCATCTCCTCCGCAAAGGTGCCGACCTGGGCAAGCACCAGGGTTCCGCCTGCGAGCCCCGCCAACGCGCCACCGAGGAGCACGGCGGCAGCCCGGATTCCGATCACCCGGACCCCGGAGGCAGCGGCCGCTTCCGGATCTTCTCCTGCAGCCCGGAGCGCCAGTCCCCAACGCGTCTTGAAGAGGAGCAACCAGCAGAGCGGAACCGCCGCCCACGAGAGGTAGACCAGGACGGATTGACCGAATAGGGCCGGGCCTACGACGGGGATCCGATTCAAGACCGGTACGACGAGGGGCTTGAACGTGGGAAGGGTGAGTCCTGCGCCTCCAACGCCAAAGGCATGGCGGTAGACGACTCCGGTCAGGCCGACGGCGGCCATCGTGATCGCCGTCCCGGTGATGATCTGATCCGCCTGGAATCGGACCGAGACGATGACGAACACCAGCGTCAGCAGGACTCCCGCGAGCAGGGCGACACCGACGCCTCCCCACACCCCGGCACTCGATGCCCCCAGTGCGGCACCCAATGCACCGGCCAGCATCGCACCCTCGATTCCCAGGTTGATGATCCCTCCCCGCTCCGCCAGCATCTCACCCAGCGCGGCCAGTAACAGTGGAGTTGCTACCCGCACGCTCGCCTCGAGGAACCCTTGGGCCAAGATCGGGTCCATCACTCGACCTCGATCACTTCGGGAGCAACCGTGAGCGTCCGTCGCCGTCGTGCTGCCACGTCTCCGAGGAGAATGACGATGATGACGGTCGCCTGTACGATCGAAACGGCCACCGACGGAATTCCGGCGTCACGCTGCATTGCTGAGGCCCCCGCCTCGAGTGCGCCGAACAGCAATCCCGTTCCCACGATGCCGATCGGATCGCCACGCGCGAGGAGCGCCACGGCAATGGCCGTGAACCCATAGCCCGGGGAGAGGTTCTGGAAGAGGGCATGAGTGACGCCGCCAACTTCGATCGCGCCCCCAAGCCCGGCTATCGCCCCGGAGATGAGGAGCGCCCCCGCTAGGAGCCTGGCACTCGGGATGCGGCCGCTCATCCAGGCCGCTCGCGGTCCCGCACCCACCGCCTTGAGTTTGAATCCCCACACCGACCGGGCAAAGATCAGTGCTCCCACCCCGGCCAACACGAGACCCACGGCAAACCCGAGATGAAGCCGCGTCCCACCGAGCAGGGGTAGTTGGGCCGCCAGTGCGAGAGGGTCGCTTTGCGGGTAGACTCTCGACACCTCCTGGAGCGGACCCTGTACCATGTAGCTCACGACCGCCTCAGCCACGAAATTGAGAAGCAGAGTCGTGATGACCTCCAGCACCCCCAAACGCAGCTTGAGCAGAACCGGAACCAGGACCCAGAGCGCACCAGCGAGGATTCCGGCAGCCCAGACGGCGGGGACGGCAAGGAGAGGGTGCCACGCCCCCACCCGCACACCGACCCAGGTGGCTGCAATCGCACCGGCCAGGAACTGGCCTTCCATTCCGATGTTCAACGCCCCACCCCTGAACGCGAGGGCAAATCCCAACCCGAGGATGATCAGCGGGGTCGCACGGACGAGCGTGGCCGAGGTGAGCGCATACCAGGAGCCGAACGCACCAGACCAAAGGGCGCGGAGTCCGGCTGAGGGGTCGTAATCCAGTCCCCACAGGAGCAGGGACAGGGCGGCAAGGCCAAGCGCCAAGGGTAAGAGGAATCCCACCCCAAACTGCCGAAGTCGATTCACGGCGTCCCCGACCCTGCCGGGGTCAGCATGGCCCTGCCTACCTGATCACGATCGGCGGTTGCGGGCAACTCACGGACTTCCCCTGAAGCGAGAACCAGAAGACGATCCGCCCCCCATGAAAGGACTTCGTCGAGGTCAGAAGAGTAGAACAACACCGCGGTCCCTCTCGCGACCGCCTCCCGGAGGTGCTGGCGTATTTCCATGGCTGCTTGAATGTCCAACCCCCGGGTGGGGTTCTCGGCGATCAGGACGGCGGGGTGCTGTTCCAGTGCCCGCCCAAGAATCAGCTTCTGTTGGTTCCCGCCACTTAGAGCCCCTGCCCTGAGCCATACCCCGGGTGCGTGGACATTGAACTGCTTCACCAACTCCTGGGTTCGCTCCTCCGCTTGCGCCCAATCGATCCAGCCACGAGCCCGAATCGATTGGTCTCCCGTGCCCACCACGCCACCGGCCAGGAGGCCGAGCACGACATTCTCCGTCAGGCTGAACTCGCCAATCAGACCCTCCGTGGTCCTATCCGCAGGCACCAGGACAACTGGGGTAGCGATCTCAGCGGTTCCTTCACGTGCTGGAAGAAGACCTGCCATCATCAGCATGAGTTCACGTTGTCCATTGCCGTCAATGGCGGCGATGGCGACACATTCACCTGCCCGCATCTCCAGGGTTGCCCTCACCAGCCCTGGACCACGGCCATCGAGGGCGGGGACGCTCACGTTGGAGAGTCGCACGACCGGGCCGTGAGTACTGGGTTCGGTCGGGGCAACACCGGAGAGGGGATGGAGAGGTTCGTCTTCGGGCAGGGTACCACCGAACATCGCCTCCGCCAGGGTCTCCATGGTGTGGTCAGCCAACGGACCCCAAGTCGTCACTCTCCCATGGCGCAGGACCGTGACGGTATCTGCGCATGCAAAGACCTCCGCCAGTTTGTGAGTGATGAGGACGACCGACCCGCCTGATGCGGCAAACCCGCGGAGCAGCGTAAGGAGTTCTGCCGTTTCGGCCGGAGCCAGTACGGATGTGGGCTCGTCCAGAAGGAGGATCCGGGCGCCCGAAGCCAGCGCCTTCACGATTTCGAGTCGCTGGCGCAGCCCTACCGAGAGATCCTCCACCCTCACCCTGGGATCGAGACCCAGCCTGAGTTGTTGTGTGAGTTGGTCGTCAGCCCCATGGTCGGGAGTCCGGCGACCGGCTGCAAGAGCGATGTTCTCTTCTACCGTGAGCGCTGGAACCGACGTGAAGTGCTGGTGGACCATCCCTATTCCAGCAGCTCTGGCGTCGCGGGGAGACCGGATCTCGATCGTCTGGCCCCGCGACAGGATCTGGCCTGCATCCGGCCGGATCATCCCGTAGGCCACCTCCATCAGGGTGGTCTTTCCTGCCCCGTTCTCGCCAAGCAGCGCATGTACCTCACCTGGGCGGAGGAGGAAGTTCGCTCCGCGAAGTGCTTGGACGGCCCCGAAGCTCTTCTCGATGCCGCGCAAGTCGAGTACCGCCGTCACCGAGTTACATCCCAGTTGGGTGGTCGTGGAACTCCCAGGGGAGATCGAACTGAGTCGCCAGGTGTTCGGCGAGAGCCCGAACCCCGAGGTGCTCCGTGGCGTAGTGCCCTGCGTAAATGACGTTCACTCCATACTCGATGGCGTCGAAGTACGTGTGGTGGCTTCCTTCTCCGGTCAGGAAAGTGTCGCAACCCGCTTCGCTGGCGGCGAGGATCAGGTTGCCCGCGGCCCCAGTCACGATTGCAACCCGGTTGGTCTCATCAGGACCACCAGGGACCAGGACCGAACTCCCTCCGAGAACTTCATCGACTTTTCGAACCAGCGCATCGCGGTGACTGGCGAGATACCCTGACACTCCGATCGCGACCCCTTTGTAGTCTCCAAAGGGCTCGATACCCTCGAGACCGAGTTTTCGTCCCAGGACGGCGTTGTTGCCCACCTCCGGGTGGACGTCAAGGGGAATGTGGGCCGCATACAGGGCGATATCGTGCGCCAGGAGAGCCTTGAGCCTGCGATACCTCCGCTCGGTGACCGGGAGGTTGCCATCCCAGAACAATCCGTGGTGCACCAGGAGTAGAGGAGAGGCTTGGTTGTCCGCGGGCGACGCCAGTCGGCCAGCCACCACACGATCTATCGTCGCTTGGGTGGCATCGACTGCGGCGACGATCGACCCCACTGCGCCAACGCACTCAACTTGGAGACCGTTCAACGCATTCGGCGCATCCGGCACCTCGTCGACACGCAAGTATTCGTCGAGGAATCGTCGAATGTCTTTGAGGGGCGCTGTCACGAGATCATCGCTTGCCGGGGATGACCCGGCCCGTTTCCCGGTCGGCAACCTGGAGGGCGCCGGAGATGATTGCCGTCTCGGCTTCCTGCACGAGCGCCATCACATCGGCCGGCACCCGCGAAGCGAGCGCGGGGTTGGCAACGTACTTGATCACCCCGCTCTCGAGACCGAAGGATTCGACCCGTGGGATAAAGCGCCCCTCGAGAACTTCCTGAGACACCGCGAGGAAGGCCCCCGGGAGATCGATTACCGCCGATCCCAGCACCTGCTCCGGGGCCACGTCTGATTGGTCGGCGTTGGAGCCAAAGACGTACACTCCTCGGTGTTCCTTGGCCGCTTGAAACACCCCGAGCCCCGCCGCGTCGGCGTTGTGGTGGAGCATGTCAACGCCCAATCGAATCATGGCCAGCGCCGCCTCACGACCGGCCACAGCATCGTCGAAGTTGTTGAGGTATGTCCCGCGGGACTCCACCTGCGGGTTGACCGACTTGGCCCCTTGCGACCAGGCCTCATAGGCCATCCGTACAGGCGGCAGTTCGATTCCCCCGACATACCCGATCTTGTTGGTTTTGGTCAGCGAGCCCGCGACAATGCCCGCGAGATAGGTCGCTTCCGACAGCCTGAAGATGAGCGGGACGACGTTGCCGGTGACCCGTTGCCCCGAGGTGATCACAATGATCGTCTCCGGGTAGTCGGCCGCCACGCGCTCGGCCGCGTCCTGAAATTCGAAGCCGTGCGCAAAGACCAGTGCGTAGCCCTGGGCAGCGTAGGTGCGAAGTGCTTCCTCCTGGTCGGAGGGGGTACGCGCCTCGACTTGGCTCACCTGAGCGCGGAGTGAGTCCCTGATGAGGAGGAGCCCTTGATAGGCCCCGGCGTTCCAGGACGCATCGGCGATCGACCCAGGGGTGACGAGAGCGACTCGAAACGATCCGTCCGGTCCACCCGGTGATGCACCGCAGCCGAGAAAGACGAGCAGCGCACCCACCCCGAGGCCACGACACAGCCGACCCGGCCACTCACGTCGCGGTGCCACGTCAGACCGTCGTCTCGACGTCGGCCAGGTGGAGTGAGCCTTCACCGGCGGGTGCGACATCGAGCGGGGTCATCATGATCTCCCCGTTGAGTTGGCCCCCCTCATGGATGAGGAGCCTGCTCGTCACGATGTTCCCCTTGACGATCGCGGTCTCCAACAACTCCACGCGATCCCCGCCCTCGATTGCGCCTTCGACGACCCCGCCGATGACTGCTTCGCGCGCAACGATGTTCCCTTCCACCACTGCGCCAGGTGCGACGAAGACCTGATCTCCCGCCGACACGTTACCCTGAACACGCCCTTCGATCTTGATGACGCTCCTCGCCTCGAGGTGACCGAGGACTTCGAGGTCTGACGCGATGATCGAGAGGCTCGCCGTTTCCGCCCGCTTGCGGGACGGCGGGGAGGTGTTGGAGAAGATGGCCATTCAGGGTTCCTCCCTTACGAGGCCCGCAGGATCTACGGGGCGTCCGAGTAACCGGATTTCAAAATGCAGATGCGGTGCGGTCGAGCGACCCGTGTTGCCTGAGAGTCCGACCACCTCACCTTCCCGCACGGCCTCCCCCCGTCTTGCGATCCGCCGAGACAGATGACCGTACATGGATTCGTATCCATCAGGGTGCCGCAGTAACACATACAGACCGTAGTCCTGGTTGGCACCGACCTCCAAAACGGTCCCTCCACCCGATGCCCTCACCAGACTCCCCTCGCGGACCGCGATGTCGATACCCTGATGTGCCTCGTAGTTACCCGCTGAGGAGTCACTGGCCCCGCGGGTTACATAACCCGGCTCGTCGAGTGGCCACCGGGAGGGGGGGGTGGCCCCTGGTGGAGTGCTGGGCACGGAGAGTCGGCTGACAAGCACAGGTGCTGCCACGAGAGGTTGCGGCCCAAGTGCTGGCTGAGGAACAATATCCGCACCAATCATCTGCCTCAATCGCTGGTATCCGGCCTCTACGCTATCGAGGGCCTCGGCCAACTCCCCCACTTGGGCGTTGGCTGTCTCGAGACGGGCGACCTCGCGAGTGAGTCCGGGCACCTGCGATGCCGCCCTGAGGATCGGTGCGTAGTACGCGATGGCCAATAGCATCACGAGAACCAGCGATGCCCCGAGACCCGCACATGCTTGAAGTACCCAAACCGGCACCCTGTACGTCCGGGAGTCGAGTTGGTCTTCGCGGAAAACGACGAACAGCATGTGTCGCGTGGGCCGCTTGATCTTCATCCGTCGAAGGGGCGGTCGAGTATCAGTTCGAGGAGACGGGCCAGATCGTCGCTGGAGTAGTAGTGGATGGTAACGGCCCCTCGTCCTCTCCGTTTCGCGGTGACCCGCACGTCTGTGCCAAGATATTTCCGGAGCGCATCCTCCACGCGGCGCTGCTCTGCGTTGGCCGGTGACCGGGGTGAGGCAGAACGCTTGCCAAGCTTTGGACGCACCTGGCGTGCAGCCGACCCCTCTCCCTTGACCAGGGCCTCGGTTTCCCGAACTGACCAGCCATGTTCGACAACCTCTCCGGCGACTCGGATCACCTCATCCGGGTTGGCCAGTCCCAGGAGGGCGCGGGCATGACCTCCGGAAAGCTCTTTGCGTTGCACCATCGCCTGGACGTCCGTTGGAAGCGTCAGGAGCCGCAGGGTGTTCGCGACGGTCGATCGATTGCGCCCGACGAGCCGGGCTACTTCGACCTGAGGCAGTTGGAACTCCCCGATGAGGCGCTGGTATCCCAAGGCCTCATCGATGGGAGAGAGATCGTCTCGCTGCAGGTTCTCAATGAGCGCCAGAGTGAGCAGGGAGCGATCATCCACCTCCCGCACCACGGCCGCGACGGTGCCCCACCCCAGTTGTTGCACCGCGCGCCACCGACGTTCACCGGCCACCAACTCGAACCCACCCCGATTCGGGCGTACCACGACGGGTTGGAGAAGACCGGAGGCCTCGATGGAAGCGGCCAACTCATCCAACGCCGTCTGATCGAAATCGCGACGGGGTTGGAAGGGGTTCGGCTGAATCGAGGTCACGGGGAGCTCACGCAGGGAACCCGATTTCTCTGCAGCGTCACGCGAGATCGGCCCCAGTAATGCTTCGAGTCCGCGCCCCAATCGTTTGGTTTCCGTCATGCCCTGGCCTCCTCCGCGGCGCTCACCGCGTCCGCGATGCGACGCCGTTCGAGTAACTCCTGCGCCGCACTGAGATAGCCTTTGGCTCCAGCCGACTGCACATCGTACATCAAGACCGGTTTCCCAAAACTCGGGGCTTCCGCCAACCGGACATTTCTTGGGATCACCGTATTCAGCACCTTCGCCCCGAAGTACTCGCGAGCGTCATCGGCAACCTGACGGCACAGATTCAGTCTCGAGTCGTACATGGTCAACAGGACGCCATCAATGGCGAGTGTCGGGTTGAAATTCTGTTGGACCAACCGCACGGTATTGAGGAGTTGAGAAATACCCTCCAGCGCGTAGTACTCGCACTGGATGGGAATCAAGACGGCATCGGAAGCGGCGAGTACGTTTAGGGTGATCAACCCGAGCGAGGGTGGACAATCAATGAGGATGTACTCGTACTCGTCGCGGATGGGACCCAGGACCTCCCGCAGGACACCTTCCCTGGCTGGGCGACCGACGAGTTCAATCTCCGCGCCCACCAGGTCCTGGTTGGCGCCGATGACATGCAAGTATGGGAGTTCTGGGTCTGCCTGGATAGCCTCGGCGATCGGCCGACCGTCCAGCATCAGGTCATAGAGCGTGGGCTGGTTCCCGTCACGCGATGCCCCGACCCCACTGGTGGCATTCCCCTGTGGGTCAGCGTCCACCAGCAGGGTGCGCTGCTCCGCTACCGCCAGGGACGCCGCGAGGTTCACCGCGGTGGTCGTCTTGCCGACGCCACCCTTCTGATTGGCGATAGCTATTACTCGACCCATAAGTTGTTGCCAGATAAAGAGTTACGGCCATATATTGAAGACAATACGAATCCCCGCGTCGCGGGGGAGAGGCAAGTATACTCTCATTGTTGGTGCACCGCTACGTGCGTGTTTCACGTGAAACACGTCGAAGACATGCTCTTTGCTCAGGAGGATCCTCAGGGGACTGGCGCAGACCTTCTTCGGCGCAGGACCTCGACGACGAGGTTCTGTAAGTCGCTTGGTGTGACGCCAGGTACCCGTCCCGCCTGCCCCAGCGTGGAGGGCCGAACCTGGGACAACTTCTCCCTGGCTTCATACGCGATGGTGATGGCAGATGGGTAGTCAAAGTCGATTGGGAGTTCAAAGGTATCCATGGACGCCGTCTTGGAGGCAAGCTCGCGCTCCCTCGCGACGTACCCCTCGTACTTGAGTTCGACCTCCCCCCAATTCGAATGCGCCAGGTCCACAACCTGACCCGCTGCCAGCAACACCTCATGTAGCACGACCCTGGGGCGACGAACGAGGTCGGCCACCCGAATCGCTTGTGTGATCGGCGGTGTGCCAGCAGTGCGCAACAGATCGTTGACCTGGGACGGAGATACCATCTGCTCTCGTGCGAGACCGAGGATCTTGTCCTCCTCCTCGAGGAACTCCTCTGCGGTGCGGCACTCTGAGTCCGTCAGGGTGCCAAGGGAGGATACCAGTGGCAAGAGTCGGCGTAGTGCGTTGTCCTGTCGCAACAAAAGCCTGAACTCTGCCCTGGAAGTGAATAGCCTGTAGGGCTCGTCCACCCCCCGGGTAACGAGGTCGTCGATCAGGACACCAATGAACGCCTCGTCCCGCCCAATCGTCATCGGTTCCCTGTTCAGTGCGACGGCGGCCGCATTGACTCCCGCGACCACGCCTTGTCCTGCGGCCTCTTCATAACCGGTGGTCCCGTTGATTTGACCGGCGAAGAATAGGCCATCAACACCTTTAACACCAAGTGTCGCATTGAGTTGCGTTGGAGGGAAATAGTCGTACTCGATGGCGTACCCCGGCCGCGTCATCTCCACACGCTCGAGGCCGGGAATCGATCTCAGATACGCGCGTTGTACCTCGGGAGGGAGCGAGGTAGACAGACCGTTGACGTACATCTCATTGGTCTCGAGCCCCTCAGGCTCGAGAAAGACCTGATGCCTCTCGGCGTCAGGAAACCTGACCACCTTGTCCTCGATCGACGGGCAATACCTCGGCCCCCGACCACTGATTGCCCCACCGTACAGCGCCGACAGCTCGATGTGAGCGGTGATGATGTCGTTCAACTCCGGCCCGGTGTGCGTCAGATAGCAAGGCAACTGTGGGGGGTGCGCTGGGCGCTCAAAGTGAGAGAACCAATACGACCCAGCATCACCATCCTGGCGCTCGAGTCCGGCAAGGTCAACCGAACGACCATCAATTCTCGGCGGAGTACCGGTTTTGAATCGTTCAACCGTAAGTCCAATGTTCTCAAGGTGTTGAGCCATTTCTACCGCGGGAGATTCGCCTGCTCGTCCCGCAGGAATCGGTGCATCGAGTCCCATGTGGATCCGGCCGCGAAGGAAGGTTCCCGCGGTCACCACGACAGCCCGAGCCGAGAAGCGCCTTCCGTCGCTCGTGACCACTCCGGCAACCCTCTGGCCCTCCATGAGGAGCGACGAAACGGTCCCTTGAACAAACCGGATTCGTGGTAGTCGTTCGAGCAACGACCTAACCGAACGTCGGTAAAGACCACGGTCGCACTGGGCTCTTGGTGACCAGACGGCAGGGCCCTTCGACCGATTGAGCATCCGGAACTGAATCCGTGCGAGATCGGTGGCGCGACCCATGATTCCGCCGAAGGCGTCGACTTCACGTACGACGGTGCCTTTGGCGATCCCGCCAATGGCCGGATTACACGACATCTGACCGATGGTTTCGAGATGCTGGGTGAGAAGGAGCGTGGCCGCCCCTGAGCGAGCGGAAAGCGCGGCCGCTTCGGCGCCGGCGTGGCCGCCGCCGATGACGATGACATCAAATCTGTCCATGGGTGAAATATGTCCCCGGATCCCCCCCGTGACACCCCACGCCGTCCGGGGAGGACGCTTGCCCAGCCTACCGGACTAGGGAGACTCTGGGTCCTCCCTCGAAGTGCCGGCGGTGTCTTCCTCGATCCCTGCCACGGTGAACATCGCTCGACCTCGCGAATCAATCCCGATCCCCGACCTGGCATTCCCACCTGGATCGGCGAAGATCAACGTGGAGGCCCCATTGGGGCTCAACGTGAGGACGGTCCGGGTGAGACCGCGACCATCCGCAAACACCAGACTCGCCGTTTCGTCCGGAAGGAGCGCCACAACCATCCGCGGTGTCCCCGCGCTATCGGACAGCGTGAGACCCGCGGTGCCATCCTCCAACAGGTTCAGTTTCACACTTCGCGAGGTTGCATCGTCTTGCAGGGTCAATCGAGCTGCGCCGAGATCGTCAAACCCCCATGCGCCACGCACTCGCCCATTCCCGTCCCGGAGCAGGAATTCCTTGGCCTCGACCACATCGGGAATGAACCCCGGCATCCCATGCCTGGCAGCCGTAACGACCAGCGCTGTGGCGAGACCAAGCAGCACCGCCGTCACAACCAACGAGCCGATTCCCAACCGCCGAAGTCTCCGGTTGTCTCGCTCGAGGTACTCCACGCGTGCGCTGAGGTCGATCGGCGGCTGGAGCGGGGTGGAGATCGAAGGCGGCGCCTGGTCGGAAGACGGCATACGCGCTCCTTATGCGTGCCCAGTCGGCATCAGAGTGCCGTGGGGAAATCGAGAAAATACGACCGCCCGGCGCGATCGACGAGGTCGGGAGCGAGAGAAGGCTCGATCTCCAGGTACTTCGCGATATCGAGCAGGTGGTCGATGAGGTCCCTCGGGTGACAGCCCCGAGGAGCGATGGAGTGCGCGTGATAAAAGTTCTGATAGATCTGTCGCACTGCTGCCGCATCGTAGGGAATCTCCTTCTCGGCGCAGTAGCGTTCGAAAATCCGTTCGTACTGCTCCACCGTCGGGCTCTCGACGAGGATCTTGTAGTGGATTCGTCTCAAGAAGGCTTCTTCAACAAGCATCTTGGGATCGATGTTCGTGGCAATCACCAGCAGGGCATCAAACGGTACGGGAAACTTCGACCCCGTGTGGAGCGTGAGGAAATCCACTCGCTTCTCCAGTGGAACGATCCATCGGTTGAGGAGTTCGCGAGGAGGGACCCGCTGGCGGCCGAAGTCGTCGAGGATCAGCACGCCCCCGTTGGCCTTTACCTGGAATGGGGCTTGATAGAGTTTGGTCTGAGTGTCGTACTGCAGATCGAGCTGATCGAGGGTCAATTCACCCCCGACGAGCACCACCGGTCGCCGCACACAGAGCCATCGTTGATCGGCGTCGGCATCCTGCCGCCAGAGACCTTCTTCTCCGGGACGCACCGAAAGCCCAGCATCGTCGGGTGGACGATGATAGAGCGGGTCATAGACCACCATGACCTGACCGTCGATCTCCACAGCGTAGGGAACGAAGATGTTGCCGCCGAGCAGGTAGGCAATGGTCTCGGAAATGGCTGTCTTGCCGTTGCCCGATTCCCCGTGAAGGAAGAGGGAGCGACCCGAGTTGATGGCAGGACCTATTTCATCGAGCGTCTCCTGGTTCAGGACCAGCCAGCCGAACCCGGCCTCGACACTCCGACGGGTGACGTGTGCGTGACGACTGCCCTGGCTGCCAACCAGCGCTCGGTATTGGGTGAGAGGCACGGGTGCCGGTCCCACGTACTGATTCGAGGCCATCGCTTCACGCGCACGAGCGCGACCCTCTGCCGGGAGATCGAACGTGTAGCCGGCGCGACTCGCCCCCACGGTGGACCGTACCTCGACGAGCTGACGTTGCTGCAAATCGAGCAGCAGTTCGTCGATGATCGGAAACGGAAGCTTGACCCCCTCCGCCAGCTGCTGCCCCGTACGGGCTCCTGATGTGTACATCATCTTGAGGAGAAGGTCGCTGACGAACTCGGGGCCCAGGCCGACATCGGCCATCGTCCTCGGGGCACCGGGCCCCTTGCTGGTCGTCGCGACTCCGGCATCAGTTGAGACGTCGTCGAGGGGCACGTATCCCGTACTCATGCATTCTCCTCTCCCCCAGGAGACGACCACGCCAGCAGATCCCCGGTCACCGTACCCGTTCGCGCCAGAGTGCCCGTCGTCAATTCAATCGCGGCAGCAGCCTGCCGGTGGATGCGCGTTACACGACCTGGTACCAAACCGTTGTATGTGGCCACGACCTTTCCGCCCTGATCGATGAAGACCACGTCGATCGGGTACCGCATCCCGATCATATGGATCCCACGGCAGGGCCGGAGCAGCAATCCTTCCCCTTCCTGGAGGGTGGGACGCCCGAGCAGGCCACGGAACCTGCTCCACCACGTGTCCGCGCGTTCCACACGCTCCCCCAGAATCGTTCCGCGATCGGTGTTGCGGACCCGCAGATACACGCCTAGAGGCCGCCCAGGACCTTGATCGCCTGAAGAATGCCGCTCCCGAGGATCACGATGAACAGGGCAGGAAACACGCAGAACACCAATGGGAAGAGCATCTTGATCGCGGTTTTTGCGGAGGCTTCTTCGACACGCTGACGGCGCTTGGTGCGAAGCGTGTCGGCGTGAATTCGGAGCGCCTGGGCAACCGAGGTACCAAAACGGTCGGTCTGGATCAGCACGGTCACCAAGGACCGTGCGTCATCGAGGTCGGTTCGAGTAGCGAAGTTCCTCAGCGCGTCTTCGCGCGGCGTCCCCGCACGCATTTCCAGCGTCAGGAGACCCAGTTGCTCCCCCAGCACCGGGCTGATGAGCGCAACTTCGTCGGCGACCCGCTGGAGAGCCTGATTCAACCCCAACCCTGCCTCAACACACACGACCATGAGATCGAGGGCGTCGGGAAGTGCCCGGAGCATCTCCCCGCGGCGCCTGTTGCCCCGTGCCACGAGAAGGAACGTCGGGGCAACCCAACCCAGTGCGGCCCCCCACAAGCCGATGACCACGATCAGGGGCTGTGGCAAACTGAGGTAATTCACCAGGGCCGGGGCGCCGGCGAGGAAGAGCAGTCCCAGCAGCACAGCAGCGACGATTCGAGCGCCGTAGAACACCGGAACGGCCCCGGGACCAAAGAAGCCCGCGGCGATCAACACGCGTCGCGTCTTGGATGGCCGGTCGCCGTCTCCCTGCACCCGGGTGCCCAATGCGCTCAACAACTCAGCCAGTCGGGCGGCTTGGACTTCTCTGCGCCGACGCTCAGCCGCACCGACGGCTTCGGCCCCAGACATGGTCCTGAGACGCCGGATCATCTCGGGTTCCGCAGGAATCAATTGACCCGCGAGCAGGACCAGGCCGGTGACGGAGAGAGCTATGAGAGCGGCGACGGCGTAGATCATGGAGTCACCCTACAGCTCGATGTCGAGAATGCGACGAATCCAGAGATACCCGACGACTTGAAACACGGCCGCACCCACCAGGAGGTACTTGCCCGTATCCTCTCGAAAGAGGGGCATCATGTACTCGGGGTTGAGCACCCAGAGTGCGAGCCCCAGCACGATCGGCAGCGCGGCGAGCACATACCCCGAGAGCCTCCCCTGCGCCGTGATCACTCGCAACTGACGCCGGAGCTTGAAACGCTCGCGCACCATGAACGCAATGTTGTCGAGAATCTCCGCCAGATTGCCACCCACCTGACGATGGATCGTGATGGCGGTAACGAGGATCCGCGCGTCGGTCGAATTCATCCGCTCGGCGAGTGCAAGCAGGGAGTCGTCGAAGGGAAGCCCGAATCTCTGTTCCTCGAAGGTCTGCCGAAACTCCGTGGCGACCGGTTCCGGCGCCTCGTCGGCCACCATATTGAACCCTGCGCTGAGCGGGTGCCCCGCGCGCATGGCTCGTCCCAGGAGGTCGATGGCATCCGGCAACTGCTCCTCGAGTCGGTCTTGCCGTCGCATGGCCCGATGTCGAAGAAAGAGATAGGGTATCAGGGCACCCGGAGGCACCAGGAGGATCCCGAGAAACACCGATCTGGTGAACAGGGCGCCGGCTAGTCCGAGGCCAACGGCCAACCCTGAACTCACGAGGAGGAAACTCTGGACCGACCAGGTCGACCCGGCACGGTGGAGCAGCCCGGTGATCCCTCGAAGCGACGGAACGACTCCGGCCATGCGCTCGAGCCAGGAGATTCCGGCCTGCTGGCGCAACAGCGACTGGGCTTCGACACCGAACGACTTCTCGCTGAAATCCCGGAGCTTCTGCACCACGTTACGGGCCCGGAACCGCTCCTGCGCCCACTCCAGGAGGAGCGCGAGCGACACCGTGCCCAAGGCCACGGCCAGGAAGACCAGGGCGGCGGTGAGAAGCGTGGTCGCCGGCATGGGACTTACCGGCGTCCCCGGTTGTCCGCGACGTTGTCAAACAACGTCGCCGGCAACCCAACGCCATAGGCGAGCAAGCGGTCGGTAAACTTGGGCCGAATCCCCGTGGCGAGGAACTGCCCGACGACCTTGCCCTCTTCACCAATCCCGGTTCGCTCGAACGTGAAGATTTCCTGCATGGTAATGACGTCCCCTTCCATCCCGGTGATCTCGGAAATCTGAGCGATCTTTCGCGTTCCGTCCGAGAGACGAGCCACCTGGATCACGACTTGAATGGCGCTCGCCACCTGATGCCGGATGGCACGTTCCGGCAGATTGAGATTGGCCATGGACACCATGGTTTCCAATCGGGCCAGCGCATCGCGTGGACTGTTTGCATGGAGGGTCGTGAGCGAACCATCGTGGCCGGTGTTCATGGCCTGTAGCATGTCCACCGCTTCGGCCCCGCGCACCTCACCGACGATGATCCGATCGGGGCGCATCCGCAGGGCGTTGATCACCAGTGCCCGAGAGGGCACTGCGCCCTCACCCTCGATATTGGGTGTGCGCGTTTCCAGCCTGACCACATGCGGCTGCCGAAGTTGTAGTTCCGCCGAGTCTTCGATGGTGACGATGCGTTCCGACGCCGGAATGTAGGCCGAGAGCGCGTTGAGCAGGGTCGTCTTACCCGACCCCGTTCCTCCTGAAATCAAGACATTGATGCGTGCCTTCACGATGCCCGACAAGAGTTGCAGCATCGGATTCGTCATGGTGTCGAGTTCGACCAGATCCTCACCACTAAAGGCATCCCGCTTGAACTTCCGGATCGAGAGGTGAGCTCCGTCGATCGCCAGGGGTCGGATGATGGCATTGACTCGCGATCCGTCGGGTAGTCTGGCGTCAACCATCGGGGAGGAGTCGTCGATGCGACGCCCCACGGCGGACACGATACGATCGATCACCTGTAGAAGATGTCGTTCGTCCTGGAACTGGATGTCGGTTTCCTCGATCTTTCCGTGTCGTTCGATGAACACCTGATTCCAGGTGTTGACCAGAATGTCTGAAACCTCCGGATCCTTCATCAGCGGCTCGAGCGGGCCCAGGCCGAAAATCTCGTCCAGGATTTGGGTGACCAAGTCTTCCCGCTCGTCGAAGTTGAGCGGGACTTTCTCGGAGGAAAGCAGTTCGTGGACCACCCGACGGATGGCCTCTACGACCGTCGCCCGGTCGGTCTTTTCGAGAGTGGCGAGATTGAGCTTTTCGAGTAGGCGACGGTGGATCCGCCCCTTCAGAAGCGCCCACTCGTGGGCACTCGACTCCGAGATCCCACCAGCACCGTCGTTGTCCCGGGTCTCCACCGGCTGCTCATGGGTATCGCTCTCCCAAGGCAGGGCTCCTCGGCCCTCACTCACGATCTGCTCCCTTCAACACCTGCGGCGTCGCCCCGGTTGCGGAACAGTCGGCTAAAAAGCCCTCGCTTCTGGTGCCGGTCCGTGTCCGTCGCCTCCGTTTGAGTGATCCGATTCGCCAGCGACCGGATGTCTCTCGTATAGGGTGATTTCCCGTCGTTGTGGACAACGGGCTTCCCTGAATTCACGGATCGAATCACCGCCTCGAAGTCATTCGCCAAGGTGCCGTACACCGGCAGACCGAGGCTCCGTTCCACGTCTTTGAGCGACACCTCGTGGTCGGCCTCGTGACGGTTCACGATGAGATGGAGTTGCTCGGTCCCGCGCTGCATCACTCGGTTGAGGAGCGGCACCGCACGTTGGACATTGCGCAGACTCGGGAGGTCGACCGTCGTGATCAGAAAGACCTCATCCGCGTATTCGAAGGCCGCGATGGTCTCGGGACTGAAAGACCGCGGCGTATCGATCAGCACGTACCGATAGTGGCCGCGAAGGTACTGCAGGATCTGCCGGATCTGATCCTTCGTGAGTTCCGTGGCCTTTTCGGGATGAAATGGCGCCGAGAGGAGATGCACTCCGGTCTCGTGTTGCTCGATGTACGAAGCGAGGAGGTCCGCGTCAACACGATGAAAGTTCCGCACGAGATCCACGAAATTGAACTGCGGCTTCATGCCGAGGAGCAGAGACACCTCACCGAGTTCGGCATCGAGATCGACCACCAGGGTCGGTTCCCCAGTCAAGCGATGGATCTCCACGGCCAGGTTCGTCACTGCCGTGGACGTCCCCGAGCCCCCCTTCGCACTGAAGAACGCCAGCATTTTGCCAAGGGTCCGGCCCGCTTCACCGGTTGGGGTCACCTTGGGCAGAAGGCGCTCGATTGCCTCCGCCAAGAGCGGGGGCGTGACCGGTTTGGTGAGATACTCACTCAAACCCGCGCGCATCGCTTGGAGCAGCACCGACGACTCGAGTGTTGCCCCGACACCAACGATTACCAGGCCGGGTGACGCCTTCACCAAGTCCCGCGCCAGAGAAACGGCGAGGTCCACCGATGAATCAAAATCGACGAAGACCAGGGCGGGGGTGGCCTGTTGGATGGTCTTGAACTGGGTCCCTGAGAGAGCATCCAGTCGGACGGAGAAACTCTGGAGCAGCGCGAAGGCGCCCCCCGAACCACGGGCATAGCCGGCCAGGGACTCGCGAAGAGTCGCGTCGGGGCTGATGAGGATACCGCGAACGGGTCCGTTGGTCATGAGCGATCGCGCCTATTCGACGAGACGGAGGATTCGGGTGAGCGTCCCCCCACCCGGCCCGGACCCCTGCGCGAAACCCATATACCGACCGTAGAGATCGTGCTGCGGCGTACACTTCTTCTCCAGCGTCACACCACCGTTCTTGCTGCATCCCTCAAAGAAGAAGAGAGCGAAATTATTGAACTTGATCGTGGCGTTCACTTGGGTTGGGGCCGCGTTTGGCTCAAAGAGCCCCATCACCCACGCCCTTGGGCTCTGACGCCAGTCGGAGAATCCGCTCACGATCGAACCCGTCCTTCCAGTGACTGGGTCAATCACCGTGGGATCCCAATGGGCGGTCGGGTCGGCATCCCACATATCCTCGATGGGCTTGCCGACAATTGAGGAAATCTCCCCGGTGTGGATCTGGTACGCTGTGTCGACAAACGCCGACATGGTTCTGCAGGTGGCCATCGCCGCCCGGATGTCGGGCGTCTTGATCTCCCCGGGGAGCCCCCAGAGAGCCCAGTACCCCGGCCGCAGACACTTGTTGCCGTTCGCGTCGAGGCACTGCGTGGCTCCCGAGTTGCCCTGGTCGCGCAAAAAGAGTTGCCTCCCCCAATCCCGAGAGGCATCCCGGAGATCCGTTCCATACCCAGTTTGCGGTGGCGTGAAGCTTGGGTCGTATCGGCCATAGATGTCCCCGGGATCCCATTCCCAATCTTCGCCCGGGTCGATCAAATGGTTGTGGTTCGGGTCGTCGTCCTGGTCGTCCCAGATATCGAGCACGGCGACTGGTTTGGAGCAAACGGCACCTCCCGCATAATCGGCCACCGCCGCCGCCGTCGCTCCGATGGGGAAGGCGTTCATCCCAAAGATTCTCGCGAACCACACGGGAACGACGGCCCGGCGCACCTTCACGCGAACCTTCTGGCTGTCGTAGATCACGGTGACCGTGACCTCCGACAGGCTGTCGATGTGCTGGCCCGCCATGTAATTGGTGTCGGCCAGTTGTCGGGCTCGTGTGACGGCCTGCGTGGATTCCGCAGCTCGGCCGATGTCGAGCAAGAAGGCGCTCGCGCCACCGAGCGCGGCCGCATCGGCCGCACGCTGCGCCTCGCCCCGCACCTTGAGGAGCATCCCGATGTCGATCACCATCCCCGCCATGCCGAGGAGCGCCACCATCGAAACGGCAACCAGGACCAGCGTTCCTCCGCGGCGACTACGTGTAACGGTTGTGGTCTGCATATCGCACCTCTTCCACACGCCAATGTTCGCTGGCGCGTCCGCTTACTGCGATGGCGGTACCGTCGTCATGGGCGACGTCCGCTGCGCCTGACCCTCCAACGATCGGCGCATCCACCCTGGCCATGACCAGGTGTCCGGTTCACCCGTCGGGATGGCAATCGGGGTATCGCTGGCGCCGACCAATCGGGGGGTCACCAATACCAGCAGTTCGGTCTGTTTCGCGCGCGTTTGTGTGGACCGGAAGAAGTGCCCGAGAATCGGAATGTCACCGAGAATCGGGATCTTCGACACGTTGTCGATGGTGGAGTTGTCGATCAGGCCGGCGAGGGCCAGATACTGACCCTCTCGCAGCTCGACTTCCGTCTCCGCACGACGCACCAGGATGCTCGGGAGTTGGAAGCCGGAGATGGTCACACCGTTGGCGAAGTCGAGTTGAGACACTTCGGGAGCCACCTTGAGACGAATGGCGCCACTCTGGGTGATGGTTGGTGTGAAGCGCAACCGGACGCCGAATTCCCGGAACGCGATGGTGACGGCGTTCTGCGTGTTGGTTCCACCGGTTGACACACCTTGGATGGTTGGATACGGGAATTCACCGCCGGCCAGGAAGGTCGCTTCCTTCCCCGGCAAGGTGAGGAGGTTCGGTTCAGCGAGACTCCGGAGGGTTCCCTTGGTGATCGCGGCGTCGATGATCCCCTCGATGCTCGCCCCCGGGTTGGAGAGCAGAACTCGGATCAGGCCATCCGACAGCGTCTCACCGAGCCAATCACCGTCACTGTCCAAGTCCTGGGGATTGAGAGTCGCCAGCTGCGACGCAAAGTCCTTGAGGTTACTGCGACTGATTTCGGCGAACCGAACCTGGAGCAGCACTTGCACCGCCGGTGGGGATACCAGGTTGTTGATGACCGACTGGACCCCTGTTCCCTGGGCAATTGCCACGGCACGATCCACGACGACCGGATCGTTCACGGTACCGGAAAGCGTCACCGAGCTCCCACTGGCCGTCACCACGAACCGCTCACCCGGGAGCGCCTCGGCGAGGTACCGCTCGAGCGCCGGTGTGTCGATGGTCACCTCCACCGAGAACATCTTGGGCGTGGTCCCGATCTCCCAGAGGATCAGGCTTGTCGACCCCAACTCCTTCCCATTGATCAAGAGTTCATTGGGACTGAGGACCAGGACCTCCGCGATGGCGGGATCCCCGACGGTGAACCGCTGAATCGGGGTATCTGTCACCAGCAGGAGTGAGGCACCGCGGGAAACCGACAGGGCTTCCGATGGTTGTTTCATCACCTGCTGCGCCTGGGCGACCGGCCAAATGGCGGGGAGGCAGAGCAAGGCCAGTAGAACGCGGAAACGTGAGGTCATTGTTCCTCTCGTTGCTCGGGTTGCTCCGGCTGATCCGGAGGTACAGTCGGGCGGGAGAATCGAGTGAGCGTTCGTTCACCGCCGCGGAACCCTTCGACGATCGTCTCCTCGACGACCGGCGGGCGGGCTGTGACCGTCGTGCGTCGCCAGTTCGGGTTACTGGCCAGCGCGCTCGCGGGGCGCAGGTTGCCGAAAAGAGCCCCGGATCGAACGCCAAGGGTTTGGACCTCGAGGGTGTCGAGGGCGTTTCGCAACGTCAACTGAATCCGTCCTTGATTGGCCGCCAGGGTCAGCGTCTCGGCCTGCTCGGGGGTCACCAGGAGGGTGACGACGGGAACCTGCTGTGGGGCACCTTGGGCATCGATCTGGATCGATTGGCCGGCCGCCAGCGTCTGAATGTTCTGCAGGATGGACTTGGTCGTTGGATCGGTCACACCCGTCGTCGGCTGCATCGTGAGGAGCACGTCGACCCGGGTTCCGGGGACAACGAATCCCGCCACCCCCATGACATCGTCCACTCGAATACTCAGGGCCCGCATGCCGTCCTCGATCAGCGTCGGGAGACCTCCACCGAGTCCTCGGGGCGCAAGCTTGCTCTCGAGAAAGGGCTCGTTCAACCGCACGGTCGCGAGGACGCCCCGGCCAATCACGTTCTCACGGGCACTCGCCAGGCCGGCAGGGACCGCATTACCAGGCCACTCGACGAGCCGAACGTCCTGCTCGGTGACAATGGTACCCACGGGAAGATCGCGGGCGGCAACCACCGCCCGCCCCGCGACCACCGTGGGATTGAGTAGAGGCTCGGCCTGGCTTCGCAAATAGCGCAACGAGAGCCATGCCGCCGCCAGTCCCGAGGCAATCGCCAGGAACAGGAGGACAAGGGATCGTGTGCGAGCCGCCATCAGAACACTCTCTTTCCGTCATTCATTGCGCATGCGCGCGGTGGTCGAGAGGACCATGGTCCCGTTCGACGAGGTAACGAGTTGGACCAAGCGGTGCAGCACCACGAACTGAAAGGGCATACTGATCTGCACCGAGGTCACGTTCCCAGTGCCCGTCTTGAACCCATCCGGGTAACTGATCGTCACCTGAGAAGAGTCAAGCCCCGCCAGCGCGACGATTCTGCGAATACTCGGGTTCACCTGGGAGGTATCGGTGATCGTGGGATTCCCCACCACCGACAGCCGAGCACCCTCACGGGCCGCATCGGTCAGGATCTGCTTGGCGTTCCAGGCCCGTCCAAACTCCACGATGCCCAGAATCAGCAGCATCAGCAGAGGAAGGACGAGAGCGAACTCGACCAGAGCCTGGCCTTTTCGGCATCGCGCCAAGGACTTCATCAAACACCACATCCTATCCAAAGCCACCAGGCAGCCGCCCCGGCACTCAACCCGATGCCATAGGGGAACTTGCCAAGTGGTGTGTCACCTACGATCGGACGCAGGCTCGTGCCTGCCTGGATGGAACTGGCAAGCATCGCGCCCGTACTCAACAGCGTCTTGCGGAGCACTCGCTTGCGGATCGCCCAGCCGACGGCGAGTAACGCACCTCCAGCCAACATTGCCACAAATGCCGCCGGGAGACGGGCAAGACCGAACCACGCCCCGAAGGCGGCCATGAGTTTTGCATCGCCTGCGCCGATCATTTTGGTCTGGGAAAGCAGGAACCCCACCGCGAGAGCCATAACCAGACCAAGGACCGACTGCGCCAAGCCACTACCGACCAGGCCCATAACGACGAGTCCTGTCGTTGCCCCCGTCAGGTTCAGCCAATTCGGAATGCGCCTGAATCGGAGGTCGTAAACACCCGCCGTCAGCGCGAGCCCCAGAAACAGACCACAGGAGAGAACATGCACGGTCGTCTCTGGGAGCAGACCTGGGGGGCGAACCGGCCACCAATCGGGCCGGTTCGTCTCTCCCAGCTCCCTCTAGCAACTACGCGTTGAGGGCTTTGCCGACGTTGTTCAGAACGTTGTTGGTCTTCTTTCCAAGCGTGGTCAGTGCGACGATGACGACGATGGAGACCAGGAACAAGATCAGGGCGTATTCCACCAACCCCTGACCCGATTCGTCCTTCCAGAACCGTGCAATCGTGTTTCTCATGCGCCTTTTCCTCCTGATTGTTCCGGGCGTCGGCCCGTTGGGTCGAGGGTGAATCCAGTTTGCTGGCCGCCTGCCCTCGCCAGACGGGGTCAACACCATCAGGGCGGACCAAGATGCCCGCACCTTCCAAGTAAAACCCTTCGTGCTAAACCCCCGGTGACCTCGGGAGACAACCAAGTTGGCGAGGTAAGGCTATTTCAGCCACCATTTTGGAAACGGTGGTCGCAGTGCCCGGACAGCTGGCCGTGGTGGGGTGGGCAAGAGGCAGGATTTTCATACCCGTCTCACCAGGGGTTTAGCACGAAAGGTTTTACTTGGAAGGTGCGGGCATCGTGGTCCGCCCTGATGGTGTTGACCCCGTCTGGCGAGGGCAGGCGGCCAGCGAACTGGATTCACCCTCGACCCAACGGGCCGACGCCCGGAACAATCAGGAGGAAAAGGCGCATGAGAAACACTATTGCACGGTTCTGGAAGGACGAATCGGGTCAGGGGTTGGTGGAATACGCCCTGATCTTGTTCCTGGTCTCCATCGTCGTCATCGTC
>QKDC01000079.1 GCA_003246755.1 Gemmatimonadota bacterium
ATCGTCGGGGGAGGTGGCGCCCAGTTCACCACAACCAGTGTGTGTGAGCAATGCTTCCCCGACATCCGCGCAGCCGGCGAGGTGGCAAGGTGAGGTGGTGCACACTTGAATCACATGGCGCCCCATGGGGTGCCGGTAGTACATCGTATAGAAGGTGACGACACCTTTGACATAGGCCGGTGTCAGCCCGAGAACCTGTCCGACCTCCGCCATGTTCTGGGGAGAGATCCAGCCCCTCTCCTGCTGGACGATCCAGAGGGCCGGGAGGAGGAGTGCTTGTTTGGTGGGATACTTGGGATAGAGGCTCTCAAGACGCTCCAGCGCCGATCCCACGAACACCGGCTCGTAGGTTGCCTGCGGCGCACCCGGTGCTCCCGGTGCGGCATGTCCACTCATCGGTCGATTTCCCCCATGACGATGTCAATGCTGGCATTGATCGCGATCACGTCGGACAACAGGACGCCTTCACAGAGTTTGGGGAGGCATGCCAAGTTGATGAACGAGGGGGGCCGGATGCGCCACCGCACGGGTTTGGCCGTGCCGTCCGCCACGAGGTAATACCCTAACTCACCTTTGGGGTTCTCGATGCCGAGATAGGCCTCTCCCGGCGGTGCGGCAATGCCTTCCATGACCTGTTTGAAGTGGAAGATCATGGCCTCCATATCGCTCATCGCACTCGACTTTGGTGGCAGAATGACCCGAGGATCGCTGGCATTCACCGGGGCACCCCGGAGCCCCGCCAGCCGATCCAGAGCTTGCTCCAGGATCCGGACCGATTGGAACATCTCCTCCAGGCGCACGCGGTAGCGATCGTAGATATCGCCATGCTCGCCGATCGGGACATCGAACTCATAGGTCTCATAACCGAGATAGGGACGATCCTTCCGCACGTCGTAGTCGACACCGCTCGCCCGAAGCATGGGGCCGGACAAGGAATAGTTGATCGCCTCTTCGCCGGTGAGCACCCCGACGTTCTGCGTTCGTCCGATCCAAATCGCGTTGCGGGTCAGCATCGTGTCGACTTCCCGCAGGGTGTTGGGGAAATCGCGACAGAAGGACCGGAGCCCGTCTTCCCACCCGTCGGGAATGTCGGCCATCATGCCGCCGATGCGCGTGAGACTCGTGGTCAGCCGCGCACCGGTCCACGCCTCCTGAAGGTCGTAGACCTTCTCACGTTCGTTGAACGACCAGAGGAAAGGTGTAAACGCTCCGAGATCAATCCCGGTCGTCCCAAGCCAGACAAGATGCGAGATGATCCGGCTCAATTCACAGGCGATGACCCGGAGTACGGCGCATCGCTCCGTGATGCTGATCCCCATGAGTTTTTCCGCCGCGAGGGCGAAGCAGACGTTGTTCGCCATCGGGGAGAGGTAATCGGTGCGGTCGGTCAGTGGGATGATCTGATTGTAGTGCCGGTATTCTCCGAGCTTCTCGAACCCGGAGTGCAGATACCCGATATGGGGTACGACGCGTTGCACGACCTCTCCGTCGAGTTCAACGACCAGCCGGAGCACACCATGTGTGGCCGGGTGCTGTGGCCCGATGTTGACCAGCATGTGCTCTTCGCCGGGATCGGGGATCCGAAAGGAGGCCGGTTCGATCGGTACCCCCAGCGGCACCTGGGTGGGGTGCCCCGCGCGATCGAGGCCTGGAGTCGTGATCTCGAAATCAATCGTACGCGTGGTCACTTGACCTCCCCGCGCTCGCCGGTGGCCAGTCGCTCACGCATGTCATCCGGGAGATCATCGTAGGCGGCGGCGATCGACAACTCTTCCATGGAGTAGTGTGCCTCGGGGTTGGCGCCCAACGCCTGTCGTGTCTGCTCAGCCCTGCTGTAATGTCCGCGCAAGGGAAAGTCCTTGCGGAGCGGGAAGCCCTCGCGATAGGTCTCCCACATGAGGATCCGGCGGAGATCCGGGTGATTGGTGAACGTCACGCCAAACATGTCGAAGACCTCCCGCTCCAGCCAATCCGCTCCTTTCCAGAGGTCCCACACGGAATCGACCGAGAGATCCCCTGACTTGTCGAGTGGGATCTTGATCCGGAGATCCACTTTGCGCTGGAGAGAGCGGAGCTGATACACGACTTCGAGTGGCTGGCCGGGATCACGATAGTCCACCGCCGTGACGTCAGTGAGGTAGTCGAAGTCCTGCCCCGGGGTCTCTTTGAGCCACTGCAACATCTCGTGGGCGCTCTCACGAGCCACCGAGACGATCGTGTCTCCACACGACTCGGACCGCCTGAGTACCGCGGTTCCGAAGGCGGCAGCCAGAGCGGCCGCCGACTCCCGGGCCGTCATCATTGGGAGCGGGTCTGGTGAACGGAGTTCCCGAATGGCTCGGAGAGCTCATCGATCTTCTCCGGTGCCAGAAAGAGCCCATCGGGATTCACCATGAATTCCTGGCGGAGTGAGAGGTCGGTGAGGCTCTCTCCCTTGATCTTCTTTTGCAGCAGCATGATGCCGTACATCAGGCCTTCGGGCCGGGGGGGACACCCCGGGACGTAGACATCGACCGGAATGATGGTGTCAATTCCCTGCACCATGGCATAGGTATCGAAGATACCGCCACTGGAGGCGCACGCCCCCATGGAGATGGCCCACTTCGGTTGCGGCATTTGATCCCAGATTCTTCGGATCACCGGGGCCAACTTGAATGGGAGACGGCCGGCACAGATCAGCACGTCGGCCTGACGGGGGGAGAAACTCATGCGTTCCATGCCGAATCGGGACAAGTCGAAACGACTCGCGGCGGTGGCCATGAACTCAATGGCGCAACAGGCGGTCCCGAACGGCATCGGCCACAGGGAATTCGAGCGAGCCCAGTTCGCGAGAAAATCGAGGCGGGTCGTGACGAAATTCGGCGACAGTGTCGAGACGGTCGAGAGGAGGCCTCCCTCTTTCGTGTCCGATGCGCCAGGCCGGGCGGATTTCAATCCCATTCCAAGGCTCCCCGCTTCCAAACGTAGATGTACCCGATCGCCAAGATGCCGACGAAGACGAGCATTTCGATGAGCAGCAACCCTCTCATCCCCTCCAACTGCCTGAAGCCAGCGGCCCAGGGGATCATGAACACTGCCTCGATATCGAAGACGATGAAGAGCATCGCCACGAGATAGAATTTGACCGAAAAGCGTTCCCGTGCACTACCCAACACTGGCATCCCCGACTCATAGGGGGCGATCTTGGTGGCGGTTCGCCGGGTGGCGGACAGCAGATGGGACGCACCGATCATCAAGATCCCGTTCGCGATGACGAACAGTCCCAGAATGATGATCGCGGAATAGTCCCTAGGCATAGCACGCTCTCGGTAGCCAGATTTGATCGAGCAGAAGCGCATAAAACTAACATGCGATGGACCTGGAGTTCAACCCGGCGAAAGGGGTGCAACTCGGTCCCCGAGCTATATTTACCGCTCTCCGGCGTCGCCTCTGCCGTCGGGGTCGCGACTCCACATTCCGCCGACCGCACGAGGTGTCATGTCCATTAAGTCCGACCGCTGGATTCGCACGATGGCCACCAAGCACGGCATGATCGATCCGTTCGTCGAGGGACAAGTACGAGAGGTCGATGCCTCCGGGCGTCGAGTGATCTCGTACGGCGTCTCGTCCTATGGGTACGACATGCGCGTGGCACCTGAGTTCAAGATCTTTACCAACGCGCTTTCCGTGATCGTCGATCCCAAGGCGTTTGACGCCAAGAGCCTGATAGAGTTCGAAGGGGATGTGTGTATCGTCCCCCCCAATAGTTTTGCATTGGCCCGATCGGTGGAGTATTTCCGGATTCCCCGGAATACGCTCACGATCTGCGTCGGGAAGAGCACCTATGCACGCTGCGGCATCATCACGAACGTGACTCCCTTCGAACCCGAGTGGGAAGGCCATGTCACTCTGGAGATCAGCAACACCACACCATTGCCGGCGAAGATCTACGCCAACGAGGGAATCTGTCAGGTGCTGTTCTTCGAAGCCGATGACGACGATGTGTGTGAACGGAGCTATGCGGACAAGAAGGGGAAGTACCAGGCACAACGGGGAGTGACTTTGCCGCGACTGTGATCCGGAGAGCGTTCCCGGGGATCACCTCATCAGATGGTGTTTCCTCGGGGGCCTAGGGGACGAATCCTGAGAGGTCGTAGATTTCGAGGGCTGGCGCAGCGGGATTCTTCGCGCCAAAGGCATAGAGCTTTCCCATGACCTCGGCGAGGGTGACGGTGTGAATTCCCGTTCCCACCAAGGCGAGCCCCGCCAGCTGTGGCTTTGTTGGTTCGGACAACCGGTAGACATAGATCCCCGAGCCTTCCGCCCCCTCGGCGCTGGCGATGAGGAGCCGACCGTCTGGACTCACCTGGAGATCACTGACCGTCCGGATTCCAGGAATCAGAACCGAATCCACCAGCGCTGGTCCGGCCTCGCCAAGTTCCCAGATCTTGATGGCGTTGCCCAGCGTTCCCTCGCGGTTCCCCCACGTTCCGGTATACGCGTAGGAGCCTGCAATCCAGAGATCGGAACCAAAACGCTCCGGTACGTTGAACCCACCACCAGTGGGGACGAGACTCACCGGGTCGAGCCTCCACAGGCCGGAGATCATGTCTGACGCATACAGGCTCCCTCCCGCCAACATCACTCCCCAGACCGCCGTGCTGCCTTGGCCCCCAGGAATTGTCTGGGCGAGAAGTCGGTCGGCCAGATCACCGGCAAGCACGCCCGAGACGTCCAGGGCAACAACTCCACCATTGTAGAACGCCGCGTACAGCACCTGCCGCGCTTCGTCCATCCAGAAATTGTGAGCCCCGGCGCCGGGCACGGTGAAGAAGGCCACTTCCACAGGATTCTCCAGGTCGGAGACATCAAGCACATGGATGTCGCCTGAGGAGTTGGCGCCGATGGTGCCGGGGCCTTCCTGCCCGACGAAGAGGTAGCGCCGTTCGTTGCTGACTGGGTTGTGAAACCACCACGCGTTATGGGCGGACGGGGTCTGAAGCGGCGCCGCCTCGGTAACGATCGTGGAGATGTGCACCGGGGCCTCAGGTGTCCCTCCTCGTCCACCCCCGCCAACGTCGAGAATGATGATGCCTGAATTCCAGGCAGAGACAAACGCGACGCCATCGCGCACGAAGGTGTCGTGAATTCCGTAATTGGCGGGGATGGGGAGGCTCACCACCCGGGGGGGAGCCGGCAGCAACTCCACCTGCGTGACGAACGTGACCTGCGGGGGTTGCGCCAGGTCGGCGATGGTCGCCCGGACCTCCTGAGCCCCAACCTCGAGTCCCAGAGTGTGTGTGGTCTCGGCCAAGCCATCCTGGTCCGTGACGGAAGTCACCGGGTCGACGCTGCCGGAGCCGACGGCAACAGTCCAAGTGATCTCGCGGTTGGGGAGCGGATCACCATCGAGGGTGGCCCTGACGATGTAACTCTGAGGAAGGCGTTGACCCATCTGGGCTACCTGGTGATCGCCGCCGACGATGGTGAGCGCGAAGCCTGAATCCCCCGCTCCGCCCTGCGGACTCGTGACGCAGCCCACCGACGCGATCAGGAGCCCTGTCGCACTGCGGAGATACCTGCCCCACCGGGTCAATCGTGGATGTGTTCCTCGGGAACCGAACCTGCCGATCGGGTCAGTGAACCGTATCGTCCCATGCGGTGCCCCATCATTCCGATACCGATCCGTACCCCCCAACTCAGACTCCAGATCCGGTCTCTGCTGTAGTAGTCGCGGGTGCTGAATACCCCCTCTCCGATCTTGCCGACATGGATCAGCGACCCTTCCACGAAAGGCTCCACCACGGTGTTCTGGTGTCGCCAGGCCGCGAATCGGTTTCCTAGAGTATGGATCGTCCATCGCGTGGTTCCGATCAGGTGGTCGTCCACCGGGGGCCGAGGCGTCCGAAAGGCACTGAGACGCTCCTCCTCGGGCCGATCCGTTCGCTCGAACCTGTAATAGAGACGATGCCTCCCCAGGTGCGTTGCACTCTCCCCCAGAAACGAGTAGAAGGTGAAGGCGCCATCGGCTTCACTGGTCCTCGCCCATTCCGCCATCAGGTAGGAAGGCCGCCCGCCGATCAACCGCTCCAGGCGCCCTCCAACGCTCACCATCTCCTGATAGTGGCCGTCGCCCTCCGGGTGCTCCGGGGCCAGGATCCTGGCACCTGACGCCTGAAATTCGACCCCGTCGATCGGAAAGAGGCTCAGTCGCAGGCTCCAGGAATCACCAAAACGGTCCAGCCCGGGCCCATCCGCCGGCGACTCCGGCTCGTCTCCGTTGAACAAGGAACCCTCGATCACTGCTTGCCGGTATCGTAATTGACCCAGGATCACGAGTCGTTCGAGCACCTGAGCCCAATGATGATTCACGGGGAAGCGTACCGGGTCCCGGCCCATGGGGTCGTCACTGCCGAACGCAGGAAACCCCTTGCCGGCCGCGAGGCCTGCGACCCACGTCCCTCCGTCCCACTCGGCGGTGGTCCCCACCATCACTTCGTGGGCGTAGGTATGGGGATGTCGCCGGTCGACGAATCCTTCTCCGAATCCTCCCGGCGTCAGTTCCCCCGAGGGGATGGTGACCCCCTCGAAGTTGAGCATCGCTTTCCACCAGATTCTCCCGTCGAGGAAACCGCCGTGCCCCCCAACGATGGGCTGCACGACACGCCATTCTGTCAGTCGCCCCCCTTCGGGAATCGGGTCGACGGTCGTCGAGACGGCAATGGCCCCCGCCATCCAGCCGACGGTCGTCTGGGAGGCGACGGACTGCACGAGAAGAACGGTCGCCGTCCACGAGAGGAGTACGAGTCTGGTCGTGATCATGCACTGTCGCTTCAAGGGGAGAAGATCAGGCGCCCTCACGCTCCTTCAGGGTCGCCTGGAGAAAATCGGCATTCAGGCGAGCAATCACTTCGAGCCCGATGTCCTTGGGACACGCCTCGGAGCACTCTCCAAAATTGGTGCAACCCCCGAACGTCTCGAGATCCATCTGTCGGACCATGTTCACGGCACGGTGGGATCGTTCCGGCTGTCCCTGCGGAAGCAGACCAAGATGGGTCGCCTTGGCCGCAGTGAACAACATGGCCGATGCGTTGGGGCAGGCCGCCACGCAGGCACCGCAACCGATACACTGCGCTGCATCCATTGCGCGGTCGACCATGTCTTTACCAATGGGGATGCCGTTGGCTTCTGGTGCGTTCCCCGTCGCGACGCTGATGTAGCCACCCGCCTGGATGATCCGATCGAGGGCTCCGCGATCGACCACGAGATCTCGGATCACGGGGAAGGCCTTGGCTCGCCAAGGCTCGATCACGATGGTTGCTCCGTCGCGGTAATGGCGCATATGGAGTTGGCAGACGGTCGTGCTCTTCTGCGGTCCGTGGGGGACCCCGTCGATCATCATGGCACACGACCCACAGATCCCTTCACGACAATCGTGATCGAAGGCGATCGGGACATCCCCCCTCAGCTGCAGGGTCTCGTTCAGGACGTCCAGCATCTCGAGGAACGACATGTCCGGACTCACATCAGCGGTCTCGTAGGAGACGAACTCTCCCGCAGCGTGGGGGCCCTGTTGCCGCCAGATCTTCAGCCGAAGCTTCACTTATAACTCCGGGTTGCCAGCTGGACGTTGTCGAAGGTGAGTGGTTCCCGGTTGAGAATCGGTTCCTTGTCTTCGCCGGCGTACTGCCAAGCCGCAACATATGCGAATCGCTCGTCGTTGCGCTTGGCCTCGCCTTCGGTCGTCTGGTGCTCGACCCGGAAGTGCCCACCACAGGACTCCTCCCGGTGCAACGCATCCCGACACATCAGTTCTCCGAATTCCAGGAAGTCCGCCACCCGACCTGCCTTTTCCAACGCCTGGTTCAATTCGTCACCAGAGCCGAGGATGCGAAGATCGCTCCAGAACTCCTGGCGAAGTTCCGGAAGAAGTTCGAGCGCCCGTTTCAAACCAGCCTCGCTGCGAGCCATGCCACAGTGTTCCCAGAGGATCTTGCCCAGCTCCCGGTGAAAGGAATCGACCGTCCGACTGCCACCAATCGCCAGGAGCCGCTCGATCTGATTCCGGGCTTCGGTCTCCGTCGTCGTGAAGGCCGGGTGGTCGGTGTCCACGGTTTCGAGCTTCGTGCTGGCGAGGTAGTCACCGAGCGTATGGGGAATGACGAAGTAGCCGTCGGCGAGTCCTTGCATCAGGGCACTTGCCCCAAGGCGGTTGGCCCCGTGGTCGGAGAAGTTCGCCTCGCCCAAGACATGGAGCCCGGGGAGGGAGCTCATGAGATTGTAGTCCACCCACAGACCCCCCATGGTGTAGTGCACAGCCGGGTAAATCCGCATCGGCACCACGTACGGGTCCTCCCCGGTAATCCGTTCGTACATCTCGAAGAGATTGCCGTAGCGGTCCTTGATCGTGTCGACCCCGAGCCGCCGAATCGCATCGGCGAAATCGAGAAACACACCCAGCCCCCCAGGCCCGACACCGCGCCCCTCGTCACACACCTCTTTGGCACTCCGCGAAGAGATATCCCGGGGGGCGAGGTTACCGAAACTGGGATACTTGCGCTCGAGGTAGTAGTCCCGTTCCGACTCTGGGATATCCTGGGCTTGGCGGGCGTCGCCGGCTTGGAGCGGCACCCAGACGCGACCATCATTGCGGAGCGATTCGCTCATCAGGGTGAGTTTCGATTGATACTCCCCGCTAACGGGAATGCAGGTGGGGTGGATTTGGGTGAAGCAGGGGTTCGCGAAGGCAGCGCCCTTCTTGTAGGCCCGATACGTCGCGGTCACGTTGCACGCCTTGGCGTTGGTCGAAAGAAAGAACGCGTTGCCGTATCCCCCCGTCGCGAGGACCACGGCGTCACCGACCCAGCGTTCAAGCTTTCCGGTGACCAGGTGCCGCGTGAGAATGCCCCGCGCTCGACCGTGTACCACCACGATGTCGAGCATTTCGGTTCGCGGAAGGACGGTGACGGTTCCACGTCTCACCTGCCGCTCCAGTGCACTGTAGGCACCGAGCAGGAGTTGCTGTCCCGTCTGCCCCCTGGCGTAGAAGGTCCGAGAGACTTGGGCGCCACCGAACGACCTGTTGTCCAGCAGGCCTCCGTACTCCCGCGCGAACGGGACGCCCTGGGCCACACATTGATCGATGATGTTGGCACTGATCTCGGCCAACCGATACACATTGGCCTCGCGGGATCGGAAATCCCCGCCCTTGATGGTATCGTAGAACAGCCGGTAGACGCTGTCCCCGTCGTTCTGGTAGTTCTTCGCGGCATTAATCCCCCCTTGAGCCGCAATGCTGTGCGCCCGGCGCGGGGAGTCATGGAAGGTGAAGCAGAGCACCTCATAACCCTGCTCGCCGAGAGTGGCCGCCGCCGAGGCACCGGCCAATCCTGAACCCACGACGAGAATGCGGTGCTTCCTGCGATTGGCGGGGTTCACCAATTTCATGTCGAATTGGTGATCACTCCACTTGGTCTCCAGCGGACCGTCTGGTACTCGGGGGTCAAGATGCATCGACATCTCCCTCACCCGACCAGCTGGAAGGCAATGGCCAACACGATCAACGAGAACCCGAGACTCACTCCGACGGCCATCACGGTCGCCAGGGCACGCCGAAAGCGCTCCAGGTGTGGGTGATTCAGTCCCAAGGTTTGGAATGCGCTCCAGATCCCATGATGAAGATGGAGTCCCAGCGCGAGCATCGCGACGAGGTAGAAGACCGTCACAGCGGGAATACTGAAGGCAACCAGTACGTTGCCATACACATCCGTCGGGCTGAAAGCCGGGTGGACAGTTCCGGTCGTGAGATGCAGCAGATGGAAGATGATGAATGCGAGAAGCACCACCCCACCGACTCGAAGTGTTCGGCTCGAAAAGGTGGATGCTTGCGTCGCGTGTTTCGCGTACCGCGATGGCCTGGCCTGCTGGGCGAGTCGGGTGAGACTCAGCGCGGAGTGGGCATGGAGGACCACGGCTGCTAGCAGCGTCACTCGAACGATCCAGAGAATGACCACACTGGACTTGAGCAATTCACCATAACGATTGAGTGCGGCGGGTCCACTGAACACCAAGAGGTTGCCGAGGGCGTGCCCCGTGACGAAGCCGACGAGGATCACCCCTGTGGCCGCCATGACGATCTTCTTCCCGATGGTCGAGCCATAAAACGCCACGACCCATCCTCTGGGCACTGCGGCGACCTCTCCGCGCACGGGACTCACCCCTGGTCGATCAGGTTTTGGATGACCCGCACGGCGTCAGCGGATGTGCCGAGTTGCGAGCGTTCTGAATCCGTGAGGGTGACTTCGATGATCTCTTCGATCCCTCCCCGCCCGATCTTCACGGGCACACCCAAGTAGACGTCTCGCAGTCCGTACTCGCCGGTGAGCCAGGCGGAAGCTGGGAGCACACGCTTCTGATCCAGCACGATCGCCTCGACCATTTGAACTGCGGCCGCACTGGGCGCATAGTATGCCGACCCGGTCTTGAGATGCCCGACGATCTCTGCGCCGCCAGCCCGCGTTCGCGCGACGATCGCGTCAATCTTCTCCTGCGAGAGCAACTGCTGGACCGGAATGCCGGAGACCGTGGTGTACGAGACCAGTGGCACCATCGTGTCTCCGTGCCCGCCAAGCACCATCGCCTGGATGTCCTGGACCGAGATACCCATCGCCTCGGAAAGGAAGGTGCGATACCGAGCCGTATCCAGTACCCCCGCCATTCCGAAGACCCGTTCACGGGGGAACCCGGTTCCCTTGCGCGCAACGTAGCACATGGCATCGAGAGGGTTGCTGACGACGATCACCATGGCGTCCGGTGACACTCTGGCGATTTCGGCCGACACCGACGCGACGATGCCCGCGTTGGTCTTCACCAAGTCATCCCGACTCATCCCCGGTTTGCGGGCTATCCCCGCAGTCACCACGAAAAGCTCCGAACCGGTCGCCGCATCGTAGTCATTCGATCCGACCACCTTGGTGTCATAGCCTTCGATCGGCCCCGACTGCCATTGATCGAGCCCTTTGCCTTGCGGGACCCCTTCGACGACGTCGAGCATCAGGATCGTCCGCGCGAGATTCTTCTCGGCGAGACGCTGCGCCGCGGTCGCCCCAACATTGCCTGCCCCAACGACTGTAATGGTGTTGAACATGAGAATCCGGGTAGAGAGCCAAGAACGGCACGCCTTCAGGGGAGCGTGCAAAGCCGCTGGAACTTAGTCTTTCACACGAGTCGTTCCAAGACGCGAATTCGCCTCTTCCGGTCGGACTTCACGATCGAGTTGACGCAGCGCTTCGAAGAGAACGATTCCCACGGCGGTCGCGAGGTTGAGGCTCCGTACCGGACCGCTCATGGGAATGCGATAACAACGCTCTGGATGCTTCTCGAGGATGCGGGGGGGCATCCCATCCGTCTCGTTGCCGAACACCAAACAGCTATTCGGCTGAAACCGGGCATCCCAAAGCGTGCGCGTCGCGTTCGACGAGAAATAGAGACATCGCTCCCGAGCAATCGCGCCCCGGAAGGCGTGCCAATGTGGGTGCACCCAGCAGTCGACGGCCTCCCAGTAATCCAACCCGGCGCGTCGCATTTCCCGATCGTCCAAGGTGAATCCCAGAGGTTCCACCAGATGAAGGCTGGTCTCCGTCGCGCCACAGAGGCGCGCGATGTTGCCCGTGTTCGGCGGAATCTGTGGTTGGATCAGGACGATGTTGAGCGACACTACCCACCTCGTGTATGCATCTCTCGGTGCGGGTCGGCGCGAAGACTCGTCACCTGGTGGAGCACACCCCGCCCAGGTGTGGCCAACCGCGCCTCGGCCCCGCGATCCACTCGTGACCTCCAAGTCGCAGCGATCAGGCTTGCGAGTTCCTCATCGCTGGCGCCAAGGCGAAGCGGTTCCCGTAGGCTGAGTCCCTGGTCGGCGTAGAGGCAGAGATACCATGAGCCATCCGCCGTGAGACGGCCTCTATCGCAAGCGGCACAGAATGGCGCGCTCACCGATGCGACGATGCCAATCACCGTTCCATCCGGCAGTCGGTACCGGGACGCTGGGGCGGGGTCGCCGTCATCAGTCATCGGGACGGGCTCCCCGGTCTGTGAGGCAACGACGGCGAGAATCTCGTCACGCGTCACGACCGCACCCGTCTCCCAGCGCGTCGCTCCGCCGACGTCCATGTACTCCACGAAGCGGAGTTCCGCCCGCTGGGTTCGCGCAAATGCCAGCAGGTCGAGGATCTCGTCATCGTTGTACCCCCTCACGATGACGGCGTTCAACTTGACGGGTATCCCGATCCCCCGCGCCGCGGCGATGCCAGCGATGACGTCAGCGTGCCGGTTGCTCCTGGTGAACTCCATCATCCGTTCGGGGCGCAGCGTGTCCAGGCTTACGGTCACCCGATCGAGGCCTGCCGCCAGGAGGTCGGGGAGGAGTCGGGAAAGCAGAATACCGTTGGTCGTGAGGGCGAGGTCGGTGGGATGGGTGGACTTGAGCAGACGAACCAAGGTCGCGAGGTCATGGCGCAGAAGCGGTTCACCACCCGTCAACCGAATCTTCCTGGCGCCGAGAGAACTGAAGATCTTCGCGAGCCGGGTGATCTCTTCGAAGGTGAGCAAGGATTCCCGGGGGAGCCAGACGTAATCCTCCTCGGGCATGCAATAGCGGCAGCGCATGTTGCAGCGATCGGTGACCGAAATCCGGAGACTGCCGAGGGGGCGGGCAAAGCGATCGCGTGGCTGCTTCACCGGTCACCGACCTCCTGGACGTTTCCCTGGGTCGGGTCGACCCATTCCTCGGTACCGTCGGTGTAGGACTCACGCTTCCAGATCGGGACCCTCCGTTTGAGTTCTTCCATCACATACCGACACCCCTCGTAGGCCTCAGCACGGTGCGGGGCGGTCACCGCCACCGCAACGGCGACCTCCCCGATGACCAGCGTGCCCAGTCGATGGGAAACCGCCACCCGACAGGACCATCGAGCTTCTGCTTCCCCGACGATGCGGCCGATCTCGACTTCCGCCATCGGGCCATACGCGCTGTATTCCAGTCGCAGAACGCTCCGTTCCTCGTGGTGGTCTCGAACCGTCCCGAGGAACGTGACCGTCGCGCCATGACCGGATTCGCTCACGCTGTTGATGAGCGGATCGATGGTAATCGCGGCAGTGGTGAGGTAGGTCATCACCCGCCCGCCATCGGGGGGAGGAAGGCAACCTCATCCCCATCACTCAAGGGCTCTTCGACGCCGACGCGCACCATGTTCCTGGCCACGAGGGGCGCGGAAGGCAAGGACTCCCCCCCCGATCTGGCTCGGACCAGGGAGACCACGGAGCCAACCGTCGCACCCGAAGGAAGGTTGAGGTCTAGCCGGTCCGTGCCGATGAGCTCTGCGTAGCGCGCGAAGAGAAGGAGCGAAACCCGAATACCGGTTGGTGGAGTAGGGTCGATCACCTGTGCATTATCCGTGGGAAGGGATCCATCGATCAAGTCGGCCGTCGAAACGAAACGGGGTCGGCATCGGCCGACCCCAAGGCTACTCGTTCGCAGAGGGGTCTCGATCACCCTCCGAAACCATGTCCTCCCATAGGCCCAGTCCCGGGAGCGGGGCTGCTCGGAGGAGAAGCCGGGTTCGGGACCGACGCTTGACTTGCTCCTCCCTCTTCCGCCACGAGTGTCCGCAACTCCTTGCTGGGCTTGAACACCGGCACCGGGCGGGCGGCGACTTCGACCGGCTCTCCCGTGCGAGGATTCCGCGCCATGCGGGTCTTGCGATGTCTGATCTTGAAGGTGCCAAATCCCCTGACCTCGATGTTCCGTTGCTCCCGAAGGGCCTGCTTGATCGAGTCGAGGAACAGATCGACTACCCTCGCACAGTCCTTCTTGGAAATCAGAGGGCCAGATGTCTTGGCCATTGCTGCAGTTACCTGCTCGACGAGATCTGCCTTGGTCATGAATCCCCCGGACGTCAAGAGAGCCGGACGGTCAGTCGGGCTTGCAGGCTATGCTAGGGCGTTACCTGTTGTCTGTCAAGAGGTTGCGGCGTTTTCGCCACATGAGGCGGTCACGGCCTGAAGGAATTCCGCGAAGTGGGGATAGGCGTCGTGCGGGCCAGGAGAGGCCTCAGGATGGTATTGCACGGCGAAAACGGGTAACTCGTTGTGCCGTATGCCCTCAACCGTACCATCGTTGAGGTTGAGGTGCGTGACGCGCAAATCCGGAGCGCCGGGCACCCCATTCTCATCCCCTCGGACCGCAAACCCATGGTTCTGAGAGGTGATGAGGACGCGCTCGCTGCCAACCGCCCGAACGGGGTGGTTCCCGCCTCGATGCCCATAGGGGAGCTTCTCGGTCTGACCTCCAAAGGCAATGGCGAGGAGTTGGTGTCCCAGGCAGATCCCGAAGGTGGGGAGGCCCCCCCGGGTCAGCTCCCGGAGGTGAGGAATCACATAGTCCACCGCGGCCGGATCACCTGGTCCATTGGACAAGAAGAGGCCGTCCGGCTTCAGCGCCAGGACCTCTTCGGTGCTCGTCCCGGCCGGCACGACGGTGACGCGACACCCGAGGCGAAGGAATATCCGGACAATGTTCCGCTTCATCCCGAAGTCGTAGGCTACGATGTGGGGACCGTGCTGCCCTTCCTGATACGGTGAAGTCACGGTGACGAGAGACGCCAGATCCAGACCCTCCATGCGAGGGGAGGCTTGCAGTCGCTCCTCGAGGTCGGCCGTGGGACGATCACCCAGCGCAATGGCACCGCGCATCGCACCAGCAGCACGAATGTGTCGCGTCAGGCGACGGGTATCGACGCCTTCGATGATTGGGACCTGGTGGTGGGCCAGCCAGGGCCCCAATGGGCCGGATGCGCGCCAATTCGAGTGGGTGCGTGAGAGTTCACGGACCACCACGCCACTCACCTGAGGCCCTCCCGACTCGAGGTCTTCCTCGTTGACCCCGTAGTTCCCTACCATCGGTGCGGTCATCGTGACGATTTGGCCGCGGTAGCTGGGATCAGTGAAGGTCTCTTGATAGCCACTGAGATTGGTCGTGAACACGACCTCCCCGAACCGTTCTGCCACAGGCCACGGAGTCGTTCCGGCAAACCACTCCCCGTCCTCCAGTAACACGAGCGCGGGGTGGTCGGTCATGCGAGCACTCCGCGAGGTGTCTCCGGAATCACGGATTCGGTGCGGGTGGGGGGCTGGCGTCGGGATTGGGATTCGGAACAGGCGTCGTGGGTGCCGGTTCGGTCGAGAGTGGGGCAATCGGGAGAGATTGGGGAGCCGTCTGGAGTTGTCGCTGCACTTCCGTCAGCCCCGACTGCCGGTTCGCCGCGACGATGGACAAGAGCAGGGAGAGCACCATGAGGCCGGCACCGAGTCCCCAACTGAGCTGAGTCAACAGGTTCGTCGCGTGCCGCCCGCTGAGCATCTTGTCGGAACTGCCACCGCCGAGGCTGGCGAGTCCGCCACCCTGCCCGGCCTGGAGGAGAACGACGACCGACAGGAGGAGGCCGTCGAGAATCAGTAACGTCAGGAGGAAGATGTACATGCCTAGCCCATATCCAGAGAAACGGAACCTTCAAAGCTAGACCGTCCCTTCCCCCCGATCAACCTCGCGAGTCTTGGGGGGTGCCTTCCATCATGCCCCGGAGGGCGCCCCCGCACCCCCCGCCGCATCGGCCTCGGCGATGACCTTTGCCCACACCTCCGGATCGAGACTGGCACCACCGACCAGTGCCCCGTCAATCTCCGGCCGGGCGAGGAGCTGCCGAGCGTTCCCGGGGTTCACACTCCCCCCGTAGAGGATCGGGGCCGATTCGACGATCCCCAGACCCGCCATGAGACCCCTGAGGACTCGGTGGACGTGGGCCGCGTCATCCGGCGTCGCGTTACGTCCCGTTCCGATCGCCCATACAGGTTCGTAGGCCACGGCCAGATCGACCAGCAATGATGCCCGAACACCACGGAGGGCCGCATGAAGTTGCGCGCTGACGACGGCCTCGGTTTCTCCTGCTTCGCGCTGAGCCAGGGTCTCACCGACACAGAGAAAGGGCCGGAGACCGCCCTCACAGGCCGCGACGACCTTCTGGTGGGTATCCTCGACCGTTTCCCCGAACACATGACGTCGCTCGGAATGCCCGATCAAGGTGACTGTCGCTCCCGCCGCCCGGGCCAGCGCGACGGAGGTCGCGCCTGTAAAGGCTCCCTTGGGTTCCCAGTACACATCCTGCACTCCGATCCGCACATCGGGCCTGCCCGCGAACGCCGTGGCGGCGGCCTCGACGCTCACGGCCGGTGGGAAGAACACGATCTGACGGTCAGGCTTTGGATCCACGAGCTCGGAGAACCGCTTCGCGAATCGGCGGGTCTCGTCGGGTCCCATGTGCATCTTCCAGTTCGCCGCGAGAATCATCTAGACCTCATCGAGTGCAGCCACGCCGGGGAGCGACTTGCCTTCCAAGAATTCGAGGGAAGCGCCACCGCCGGTAGAAACATGGGTCATCCGATCGGTCAGGCCCGCTTCGGCAACCGCGGCTGCGGAGTCACCGCCGCCGACGATGGTCACGGTACCGCCTTTGGACGCCTCTGCCAGGGCGAGTGCGACCGCTCGTGTTCCACGATCGAACGGTGGTGTCTCGAACACGCCCATGGGACCATTCCAAAGGACCGTGCCGGCCTCTTGGATGATCGAAGCATACAGGGCCATAGTTTCCGAGTCGATGTCGTAGGCCGCCCAGCCAACTGGGATTTCCGTACGCGTGACCTCTCGCACTTCGGCGTCCCCGCTCAGGCGGGCCGCAATCATGGCCCCCAGCGGGAGCACCAACTTCTCTCCGGATCGGCCCAACAGCGACTCGGCGAGAGTGAGCCGGTCTTCTTCCACCAGAGATGAGCCCGTCTCGAGTCCCATGGCCCGGAAGAAGGTACAGGCCATGGCACCTCCAATGAGAACCCGATCGACTTTCGGCAGGAGTGCTTCGATCAGATCGATCTTCCCCGAGACCTTGGCTCCACCGAGCACCGCGACGAAGGGTCGTGCGGGGTCTTCGAGTGCCTCCCCGAGATAGGCCAACTCCCGCTCCATCAGGAAACCGGAGACAGCGGGCTTGAGGAACGCCGCGACACCACTGGTCGTCGCATGGGCCCGATGGGCGGATCCGAACGCATCGTTGACGTAGAGGTCCCCAAGAGCGGCGTAGACTTTCGCGAGGTCCGTCGAGTTAGCCTCTTCTCCGGGATCGAATCGCGTGTTCTCGAGCAGCGCGATCCCCCCTCGGGGCAATCGCTTGATGGCGGTTACCGTGTCGGGTGAAGCGGGGTCGGTGAGGAAGGTGACTGGAGAGCCAAGGAGTTTCTCCAGGACGCCGACGACCGGGGAGAGAGAGTAACGCGGATCGGGGCTCCCTTTCGGCCGTCCCAGGTGGGAACACAACACGACCCTCGCGCCGTGGTCCCGCAGGTAGGTAATCGTCTGAAGCGCGGCCCGGACCCGACTGTCATCGGTCACCACCCCGTCCTGAATCGGGCAGTTGAAGTCGACACGAACCAGAGCGCGTTGACCGTGCAGGTGGTTGGGGTCCAACGAAGCGAGAGACCGCCGAGCCATCAGCTCCGGCTCGCGATGTACCGGAGAAGATCCACGCACCGCGCTGAGTATCCCATCTCGTTGTCGTACCAGGAGGACAGATGGACCATCGTTCCGTCCACGACCGTGGTGGATCGTGCATCTACGGTGGACGAGTAGAGGTTTCCGATGTAGTCCACACTGACCAGTGGCTCGTCACTGACCGCGAGTACACCCGCGAGAGCCCCGGCGGCCGCGCTCCGGAACGCGTCGTTGATCGCGTCTGGGGACGTGGCCTTCTCGACTTCACAGACCAACTCGACGATGGAGACGTCGGCCGTAGGGACGCGGAGAGCCACCCCGTCGATCTTGCCTTTGACCTCGGGTATGACGAGCGAGGTTGCCCGGGCCGCCCCGGTGCTCGTGGGGATAATGGACATCCCCGCCGCACGCGCCCTGCGCAGATCGCGGTGAGGGAGATCGAGTATGCTCTGGTCGTTGGTATAGGAATGCACCGTGGTCATGAAGCCGCGGACAAAACCAAACTGCTCCCGGATGACTTTGACCACAGGGACGAGGCAATTGGTGGTACAGCTGGCGTTGGAGATGACCTGATGCTGATCGGGGTCGTAGGAAGTGTGGTTCACCCCGTACACGATCGTAATGTCCTCCTGCTTGGCCGGTGCTGAGATCACCACGCGTTTGGCCCCCGCCTCGAGGTGCTTGGCCGCGCCTTCACGGCTCGTAAAATGACCGGTTGCCTCGAGCACTAGATCAACACCGAGCTCCTTCCAGGGTAGCTTTGCGGGGTCCCGCTCGGCCAGCACACGCACAGTGTTTCCGTTGATCACCAAGCCCTCGGCAGACGTTTCGACCGTCCCGGCAAACCTCCCATGGACGGAGTCGTATTTGAGGAGATGGGCAAGTGTGGGCGCATCCGTGAGGTCGTTGACGGCGACCACTTCGAGGTCGGAGACGCCCTGGTGCTGCGCGGCCCTCACGACATTCCTGCCAATACGACCGAATCCATTGATGGCGATGCGAGTAGTCATGAATAGCGTCCTGGCTACGAGTCGAAGGTGCGATGGAGTCTACAAACGTCATCATCGAGTGGGCGCCGGGCTCGAGCAAACGTGAGGGCTGCCACTCGGTTCGCTCCGGCCTCGATCAGGGCCTCCGCGGCCCCGACGATCGTTGCGCCGGTCGTGAACACGTCATCCACCAAGACCAGACGGCGGTCGCGGCAGACGGGATTCTTCATCGAACGCGCTGTGAAGGCTGCGTGTGTGTTCGCACGGCGCGCTTCCGGTGACAGCCCTGTTTGGGTCGGCGTTTCGCGCACCCGACGGAGAAGGCCGCCCGCCACCGTCGCCCCGGAGTGTTTCGCCAGTGCCTGGGCCAGTGACGCGCTCTGATTATAACCTCGGGCCCTGAGGCGGGCCGCCCCGAGTGGGACCGGCACGATCACGGCCTCGTCATCGACGCAATCGAGGGCATGCATCGCCCCAGCCATCGCATCGGCAGCCCGCCACCAACCACCATACTTCAGGTGATGAACTGCGTTTCGGGCGGTACCGGTGAGCCAGACCGCGCTCCGTACCTGCGAGAGCGCACGGGGCCAGTCGAGACAAACCCGGCACTCGAGATCCTGATCCTGAGGTTGCCCGCAGCGTGGGCACCACGGAGGGGGAAGCCGGGTCCACCGCGCTCGGCAGAGCCCACAGATCAAGGGATCCTCAGGAACCCTGTCCGTGGGTCGTTGACAGAGGAGGCACTCGCTCGGAAGGCACCACCGTTCGACGGCCCGCAGTATCTGGGCGGTCTCAGCCCAGCGCAGCACGCACGGCGGCCCGCATCACTTCGACGGGCGCTGGGACGCCGGGGAACCAGCGGTCGAACGCCACCGCCCCTTGCGCGATCAAGACCTCTCGTCCATCGGCGGCTGGAATTCCCCGCTCACGGTACGCCAGGACGAGCGGAGTCTCCCCGGGACGGTAGACCAGGTCGAGCACACATCTGACCTGCGGAGTCTCGAATGGAGTGATCGGGAGTGGGTCATCTTCGCCCAGCCCGAGCGGGGTGGTGTTGATCAGTACTTCGCTCTCTTCCTCCCCATCGACCCGCGCCGAGAGCCCGAGACTCTGGGCGACAGCTATCATCGCCCGAACGCGTTCGCTGGACCGCGATCGGATTGTGACCGATGCCCCTCGCACGCATGCGGCGGCCAGCACGGCTCGGCACGACCCGCCGGCTCCGAGAATGAGCCAGTGAGAGTCGGGAGCGCCCACGTCCTCGAGCCCGTGGAGGATCCCGGCCACGTCGGTATTCTCACCGACGAGCGCGCCTTCACTGCCCCAGAACGTGTTGCATGCCTCAGTGAGTGTGCCGCGCATCTGATCCACCACACTGGCGGCGGCGAGCTTGTGTGGAACCGTGACATTCCCCGCCCCGCCGGCTTCCACCAACGCCCGCATGACTCCTGGGAGACGTTCTGAGCTACAGCGGAGAGGGACATAGAGGGCGTCCAGACCCAGCGCCCGGAAAGCCGCGGTGTGCATGACCGGTGAAACGGAATGCGCGACGGGATCTCCCAGGAGAGCGAATACTCTTGTTCTGCCCGACGGGTTCATGGCGAATCCGAACTCAGGAGCCGGTCCCCTATCCTCTCGAGCATTGCCGTGATCTCGTGCAAGGTCTCTCGATACCCTTCAACTTCGCCTCCAAAAGGGTCGCGCACTTCAGCCGTCGGGCCTGCGCCACTGTATTCGCCAAGCAGGTACGCTTTCCCCTCTCCCCCGAGCCGTGCGACCCGGGCGAGATGCCCACGGCCCATCGTGAGAATCAGATCCGCTTCACGCACGAGGCGCTCGTCGAGAAGACGGGCGCGATGGGGTGTGAGATCGAGTCCCTCCTCGAGCGCTACCAGGTACGCCCCTTCAGAGACGGGGGAACCATCGTACGCCCCCGTCCCAGCTGATGACACGGTGATGTCATCACGGCCGGCTTCTTCAAGGAGCTGGCGGAGGACTGCCTCCGCCATGGGGCTTCGGCAGGTGTTCCCGGAGCAGACGATGAGGATCTTCATCTCCCTGTTCAAGGCGCGTAGCGGCCGACGGCACGCCGTAACTCGGGCCTTGGGAGAGCACCTTCCCGAATGAGTTTCGTGGTCGGCTCGGTGCAGTCTACGACCGTCGAGGGAGGAACGTTCCCCAGTACGCCGCCGTCGAGAATCAGCAGTTCCCGCGTCGCAACCGCGGCAGAAAAGGCAGCGGCAAGTCGTTCGGCTCCAGGGGCCGGCTTTTCGCCCGGACGATTGGCAGAAGTTGAAGTCAGTGGTTCCCCGAGTCCGCCGATGAGACGGGCGAGAAGTGGGTGCCCGGTGTATCTCACGGCGACGCCCCCTTCCGGGCCTCGGAGAGTCGTCGGCAGCCGGCCCTCTCCGCCGGGGAGGACGAGTGTCAACGGGCCGGGCCAGAACGCCTCGGCTAGTGCCTCGGCGGCCGCGTTGAACACCAATCCCCAATCGAGGGCCATCTGTCGCCCCGAGATGAGCAGCAGAAAGGGCTTGCCCGGGGCGCGCCCTTTGAGGGCCACCAAGGCAGCCACGGCCTCGGCGCGTGGCGCCGTACCGAAGCCATAAACCGTTTCGGTGGGGTATCCAAGGACCGCGTCGGAGGACAGATGGGTCCGGACGTAGGGAAGTGCTGCGTCGGCATCCGACGGAGTTCGGAATGGCAAGATCATTTTCGGGCCTCGACAAGAGCTTCTGCGAAGGCGAAGTCGTCTGCGGTGGTCACTTTGAGATTCAGGGTCGAGTCGGGAATCAGCACCACATCGATTCCGAGCCGTTCGAGGGCCTGGGCATCATCGGTCACTCCATCGCCCTGTTCCAGGTATGCACGCTCCAGCAGGAGCCGGGGGAAGCCTTGCGGCGTCTGGGCACGCCAAAGACGGTCTCGGGAAATGGTCCGGTGGGTGACGAGGGTGGCGTCCGCGCGCGTTACGGCTTCCTTCACGGTATCGTGAATCGGTATCGCCGCGATGGCCGGTTCCCCAGCCCGGCAGGTCTCGATCACGCCATCGATCACGGATCGGTGTGGAAAGGGTCGGGCACCATCATGGATCAGGACGATGCTGCAATGTGCGGGGAGCGCCGCAACGCCGGCACGGACGGAATCCGCTCTTTCTTCTCCCCCCGCCACGAGACTCAGCCTGGCGCCGACCAGATCCGCCAGCCACCCTGGCGGCGTGGCGCAGGCCTCCGGGGGCAGGACGACGACGATCGCACCAATGTCGGGGTGGGAGGTGAAGGGACGCAGCGCGTGGAGTAAGAGGGGCACGCCTCCGAGCTGGCGGAACTGCTTGGCTGTCCCACCGAGTCGGGTGCCCCGACCGGCCGCGACGATGACCGCCCCGACTTCAGCGAGCGAGCGTTGCGGCGAGTTCATCCACATGCTCCAGGCCGACATGCTGGATCCCTGCCGTCACTCCTGCGTCGCGTGGCGTCAGCGTCGTGGCACCGCCCCCGAAAGCCCTACGGAATCCAAGACGACCCGCTTCGGCCAAGCGACGATCGAGCGCTGTGGTCGGGCGGATTTCGCCGCTGAGACTCAGCTCGCCGAGGTAGATGGCATCAGAGGGCGTTGGCGTGTCACCCAAACTGCTCAGCAGCGCTGCCGCGATTGCCAGATCGGCACCAGGCTCTGTCAACTTGAGCCCACCGGTCACCTGGACGAAGACGTCTTTCGACGCGAATTCCGCCCCTCCCCTCCGTTCCAGAATGGCGAGGAGGACGGCAAGTCGCTTGGGATCGAGCCCTGCAGCCACACGCTGCGGGGTGCCGAATCCTGATGCGCTTGCCAGGGCCTGAATCTCGACCAACACCGGTCGCGAACCCTCCATGAGTGCCGTCACCGCAGTTCCCGGAGCGTTTCTCCCCCGCACTCCCAGGAAGATGGATGATGGGTTTGGTACAGGTACCAGCCCACGTTGAGACATCGAGAAGACACCCAGCTCGTCGACCGACCCGAATCGATTCTTCGTCGCCCGGAGGAGTCGAAAGTCGAGCACTGCTTCGCCTTCGAAGTACAGCACGGTATCAACGATGTGCTCCATCGTCTTCGGTCCGGCGATGTTGCCACCTTTGGTCACGTGACCGACCAGAATGACGGCTGTTCCCGAGGCCTTGGCAAAGCGCATGAGGAGGGCGGCCGACTCCCGCACCTGTCCCACACTCCCCGGTGCCCCCTCGAGGGCATCCGTGAAAGCGGTCTGAATGGAATCGACCACGAGGACGCGCGCTTCGACCTGCGCGGCGGCTGAGATGATGGCCTCGAGCCGGGTGTCGGCCAGGACGAGAACCGGGTCAACGGTTTCCTCGAGTCGGTCGGCTCTGAGGCGGACCTGCTCGGGGCTCTCCTCCCCACTGGCATAGAGGGTCCTGACCCCTGCGGCTTCGAGGCGAGCCAGCACCTGGAGGAGGATGGTCGACTTCCCTATTCCCGGTTCGCCTCCGAGCAGGGTGAGTGACCCCGGAACGATGCCGCCACCCATGACGAAATCGAATTCGGGGAGCCCAGTCATCCATCGGGTGAGCCGTGAAGGGGCCACCTCGCCAAGGGGGGTTGGCCGGACCGAGGTCGAACCGTCTCCCAGGGCCCAACGACGGCTGGTGGAGAGCGAGGGGACGGCGGCTTCCTCGGCGACCGTGTTCCATGCGTCGCACCCTTCGCACCGTCCAACCCATTTGGGGTGATCGTGGCCACATTCCGCGCAACGGTAGGTCGAACGGCCGCGGCTCACCGTCAGCTCGTGCTTTCCCGGTCGCTGAGGTTGTCGAACCGGGTGATGGACTTTTCGAAGTGTAGATCGAGTCGGCCGGTGGGCCCATTGCGGTGCTTCGCCACGATGATCTCGGCAATGCCCTCCAGACTCCTCCCGTCGCTGTCTTCCCGCTGATACATCTCGGGTCGATGGATGAAGATCACCACATCGGCATCCTGTTCGATGGCCCCGGAATCTCGGAGGTCGGAGAGGATCGGCTTGCGCTCGCCGCCCCGCTGCTCGGAGGCACGGGACAGTTGTGAGAGGGCCACCACCGGCACTTCTAGTTCACGCGCGAGCGCTTTGAGTGAACGTGAGATGTCGGAAATCTCCTGGACACGGTTATCCGCATACTCCGGACTCCGCATCAATTGCAGATAGTCGACGACGACCATGCCAAGGTCGTTCTCCGCTTTGAGGCGCCGGGCTTTCGATCGTACCTCGAGAAGGGTCTGGGCGGGCGTATCGTCGATCCAGATCGGGCAGCCTTGGAGAATTCCCGCGGCACGGGCCAGTTTGGTGAAGTCGTGATCCCGCAACATGCCGCGACGGACCAGTTGGCTGTCCACACGAGCTTCGGCGCATAGCATACGCTGCACGAGAGCGTCCCTGGACATTTCGAGCGAGAAGAGCGCCACCCCCACACCTTCCAACGCGGCGTGGGTTGCCACATTCAGACACAGCGCGGTCTTGCCCATCGAGGGCCGGGCGGCCACGATGACGAGTTCCGACTTCTGGAACCCTGATGTCATCTCATCCAAGTCTACGAACCCGCTCGGTACACCCGTGATCTTCTTACCGCTGCGATGAAGCGTTTCAATGCGCTCCATCGTGGGCCAGAGCATTTCCTTGATCCTGATGAACCCCTGATCGGACCGTTCCTGGGAGATGTGGAAGACCTTGGATTCGGCCTCATCCAGCAACTCATTCGCGCTGGATCGGCCCGAGTAGGCCTCGGTGACGATGTTGGTCGCCGTCTCGATCAGCCGCCGGAGGATCGACTTCTCGCGAACGATTCCGGCATGGAAGTCCAGGTTGGCGGTGGTCGGAGCCACATCCACCAATTCCGCGAGGTACTCCAATCCCCCTGCGGCTTCGAGCTCGTTGTGCCGGGTCAATTCGTCGCGCAGAGTCACGTGATCGATGACCACCCTGCGCTCGAGAAGGGCCGCCATGGCTCGGAAGAGTCGTCGGTGCCCTTCGCGATAGAACATGCTGTGATCGACGAGCTCCATGGCACGGAGCGCGGCGTCCTGATCGATCAGCATGGCTCCCAATACCGCCTGCTCCGCTTCGGGGCTCCAGGGCGGCATGCGACCTACGGGAGTATCAAGCGTCGAGAAGCTGTCGTGCGATACGGACGTCATCCCAGGTGGGTTTCTTCCAGTTCGGGTTTCGAAGGAGCGCCGCCGGGTGATAGGTCACCACCAGCGGAATCCCATCATAACGATGCACCTGATTACGCAAGTCACCCAGGCTTCGACGCGCTCCCAGCAGCGCACTGGCGGCCGTCGCACCCAAAGCGAGAATCACCGCGGGCCGCAGCAGGCGGATCTGCGCCTTCAGGTATGGCATGCACTCGCTGACTTCGTCGGGGAGCGGTTTCCTATTCTGCGGTGGCCGACACTTGACGACATTGGCGATGAAGACCTGCTCGCGCGGGAGTTCGATCGCCGCCAGGATCTCGGTCAAGAGTTC
>QKDC01000127.1 GCA_003246755.1 Gemmatimonadota bacterium
CGCCTCACCGGAACCGGGCCCGTCGGTCGGGGCGTGGTCACGAGAGTCTGGGGTTCCGCCCCCAGGAACACGGGTGCGACCATGCTGGTCAGCGCCGATGGGCAAACCGCAGGATCGGTCTCCGGTGGGTGCGTGGAAGGGGCCGTGGCGGACGCGGTCGTGACTGCCATCGGCACCGGTCAGCCGAAACTCCTCACCTTCTCGGTTTCCGATGCCCGTGCGTGGGAGGTCGGGCTCGCCTGCGGTGGCACGATCGACGTCTTCATCGAGCCGACGCTAAGGGAGGCGGTGCTCGACGCGGCCAGACGGCCGGACCCTTCGGTTGTCCCAACTGTGATCGGGGGAGCCGCCCCGCTCGGGGAACCCACGGCGGACCTGGCCAGAGCCGTAGAGGAACCGTCGCGCATCGCACTCCGAAACCGGATGTCTTCGTCGATCACGGTAGCGACGGATCGCGGTGAAGTCACCGTCTTCCTCGAAGTCTTCGCCGCACAGCCAACACTGCTGATCGTCGGGGCCGTTCACATTGCCGAGCATCTCGCCAGGTTCGCGAAGCCCTTGGGCTACCGCGTCGTCGTCACCGACGGCCGTGCCGCCCTGCTGACCCGCGAACGATTCCCCGACGCGGATGAACTTCTGCTCGGTTGGCCCGACGAAGCGTTTTCACAAGTGGAGCTTGATGAATCCACCGCGGTCTGTGTTCTGTCTCACGACCCAAAGTTCGATGAGCCGGCCTTGCGACTCGCCCTCAGATCCAGGGCGGGGTACATCGGGGCGATCGGATCGCGGAAGACACAGCTGGCCCGTCGAGACCGCCTGAGAGACGAAGGATTTGCGGAGGACGACATCGCCCGCCTGCACGGACCGATTGGGCTCGACCTTGGCGGACGCGATCCCGGGGAGATCGCCCTCGCCATCCTGGCCCAGATCACGGCGATCCGATATGGGAGATCCTCGTCCGACTACATGGGGTTGTCGGCGGTCGGTCCGTAGATACTGGGAAGCGGGACCTCGTTGAGACGGAGGTACACGCTCAACTGCCCTCGGTGATGAATCCCGTGGTTCATCACGAAACTCCGGAGTACTGCGACTCTTGGCATGGTGAGGACGTCCTCGCCCCGCGCCTTGAGTGTCCACGGTACCATCAGGTCTGCATCCGTGGCCTTGTCGATTTGCGCACGTGCCTTTTGAACGTTCTCATCGAACAGCGCGAGCAGCTTCTCGGTGCCCTCGAATTCTCGTTGAGGAGCACCCTCAGGCCCCGACACATCCATGTCATAGGAGGTACTCTCCAACGCAAGAACGGCCCATTGTAGGAGATTCGCGAGGTGGAGGGCCAGTTGACCCAAGCTCATCGATCGCTCATGCGGCTTCCATTCCGCCTGTGCCTCGGGGACTACCGCGAGCAGGGATCGGGTCACCCTCATCTCCTGGTCGAATTCCGGGAGCATCGAATCTTTGATGGCCATCGTCCGCTTCACCTTTCTCCAAGTATGTCCTTGATGCGGTTCACGATCCGCTGCCGACCCATCGGGTCCCTGGCGGCAATGAAGATGGTATCGTCTCCAGCGATGGTTCCGGCGACTGCCGGCCAACCAAGGCGATCGAGCGCAACTGCAACCCTGTTCGCCTCCCCGGGGGGCGTCTTGACCACCACCAGAACCTCACCGGCCGGCTGGAATGTCAGCACCCCTTCGCGGATCCTCAACTCGTCGGGTTCGATCGAGGTCAAGTCGTCCGGTGGTGGACGATGATACACGCCGTCGATCTTGACCAGCCCAAGGGCTCGAATGTCCCTGCTGATGGCAGATTGCGTGACGGCGCATCCCTCCGCGGCGAGCGCCTCGGCGAGCTCTGACTGAGTCCTGAAGGGCCTGGTGGTTACCAGTTCCAGAATCCGGAGGAAACGTTGCTTGCGGCCGGTCGTCATCCCTCCACCGTGCCCTTCCTTCCGATTCGAGGGCCGCTGAGACGGTGGAGTGCACGGTCGAACCGTGTTTGCTCGCGACGATTCCACCGAGTGACTGTCGTTACACGTTTTCGCAGGGTTCCCAGTGCGAGGTTCCCGGCGCCGCCCGTCGATTGGCGTCGCCTCAGGATATCGCCCACCGTAGGGACGGGAAACGAAACCCCTTGAACGATTCCTGCAGCGACCTCACGATAGGCGGTCCGAAACGGGGTACCTGCTTCAACGCGCCGCATGACTTCGTCCGTAGATACCACATCACTCGCGAGAGAGTTCTTGGCACGAGCCACATCGACACGGAGGCGTGGTACGGCGTGGGCCATCATGACCAGCATCTCGCCGGTACGATCGAGGGCGCGGAACAAGGGGTCCTTCAGCAATTGGAAGTCGCGGTGGTAGCCCCCAGTGAGCTTCGACTTGAGTTGGAGCACGGTCATCAAGTGACCATCCACTTCAGCCGCGCGAGCTCGGGTCAGTTCAAAGAGGTCTGGATTGCGTTTGTGGGGCATGATACTCGACCCCGTCGCAAGTTCGGCGGGGAGTTCGAGCAACCCGTATTCGACGGCGCTGAAGAGAATCACATCGGAGGCGAGGCGCGAGAGGTCATGGGCCAGATCGCTGCACCAGAAGACAATGGCAGCCTCGAGTTTGCCCCTGCTCAACTGCGTCGATCCCACACTGTGATCGAGACCTCGAAAGCCAAGTGCCTTCATGGCTGATTCACGCGCCAGCGGAAGAGGCACCCCATACCCGGCACCCGTGCCGAGTGGCGAGCGGTCGAGCCTGTCCCACAGGCCTGACACCGATTCGGCGGTCGTCAGGATCCCCTCCGCGAGGGCCGAGGCCCAGACCCCCGCCGAGGAGGGCATCGCGCGCCGCAGGTGGGTGTACCCCGGCCAGACCGCCTTGCGATACTTGCCGGCAAAGGCGATGAGAGCAGAGGCCAGATCGAGAGCAAGCCTCTGACGCCGCAGTAACGAGTCCTTGGCGTAGAGCCGAATGGCGCACGCCACCTGATCATTGCGCGATCGCCCGGTGTGGACTCGTTCTCCGACCGTACCCAGGCGCTGGGTAACCCAGTCTTCGATCGCCGAATGTCCATCCTCATGTTGATCGCCAACCGTGAGAGCGTCGTGATCGATGGCTTTGAGAGCCGCCCGCAGACCCGCGCGGAGGCGCCGCCAGTCGGTTGGGGACAGGAGCCCCGAATGATGCAGTCCTTCAATGTGTCCAAGGGATCCGAGAACATCCCAGCGCAAGAGTCGCTGGTCGATGAGGCGATCCTCCCCAACCGTATATTGCATCATCAAGTCATCGAGATGGGCACCTGGAGACCAGAGGGTCGTATGTCTCATGTGAGCAGTTCCATTGCCAACTCGTGATAGAACGCAGCCGCTTCACTCACTTCATGCAGATCGACGTGTTCATCGGGTGTATGGGAGAGGCGGCTGGTCCCGGGGCCACACTTGACCGTGTCGAGGTGGCGGAGAAAAACCCAGTCGGAACAAGTCGGGCTGCCATAGGTCTGGAGTGCCGGACGAACGTCACGCATCGCGTCGAGCAGCGCAGACTCAGCTGGAGTCTCACAGGGAACCAAGCGGTCCGAGGTGACGACGACATCACTCGCCAGGTGGCCCTCCATGACCCTGTGAAGTTCATCATGGGTCCACGACGGGGTGCTGCGCACATCGAGTACGGCCTTGGCAACAGGCGGTGTCACGTTCCGACTGACGCCACCCTCGAGCATCGTTGCCGTCGCCGTCGCTCGTCCGAGAACCGGGTGAACGCGATCGTTGAATAGCTGTGGGAGTTTGACGAGGTCTGCTGCAAGCCTGGTGATGGCGTCGCCATGAGTATCGTCGCCTGCGTAACCCGCGTGACGTTGATCCCCCCGGGCAACCAGATCGACCATCATGATGCCCCGCTGGGCGATCGCCGCCTGGAGACTGGTTGGTTCGCCCACAACGGCAAGAGCGAGAGGACCGGCGGCTTCAACGAGTTGCGGCATGGTCGTGTGCTTGGTCTCCTCCCCATAGCCCAGCAGGAGAACCAGGTCACCCCGGAGTTCGCCAATCCTGTGCGAGGTCTCCCGCGCGGCCGTCAACATCGCTGCAACCGATGCCTTTGCATCGCCCGAACCTCGGCCGTAGAGTTGTGTCCCCTCGATCATCGGGTCGAACGGGGGGCGGGTCCACCCGTCGCCGGCGGGAACGGTATCGAGGTGAGAAACAAAGGCCAGAGTTCCCCGGCTCTTCCCTCCCCCCCCAGCAGCGCTCACGCGAACCACCACCCCATCCTCCGATCGGGCCACATCGAGGCCCCAGGATTCCGCGGTGCGTTCGACGAACTCGCCAATGGCCTGCTCGGTCCCGCTGACCGAGGAGATACCGACGAGTTGCTTCAGGAGTTCGACTTCAGTCGGCCAGGTCAACACCAAGGTAGGTCGCCTTCTCCTTCCGCCCGACGATCATGGTTCCCGTGCCCGCTCCCGTGAAGACCTCGAGGAGGAGGGAGTCCTCCGCCAGCCCATCGATGATGTGTGTCCGGTCGACACCGCCGGTCGCGGCCCGGATACAAGCTTCCACCTTGGGTCGCATCCCCCCGCTCAGGGTCCCGCTGGCCATGAGTTCGTGGAGGTCGTCAGGGTCGGCAAATGTGACCAGGCTCGTCGGATCCGATCGGTCCCTCAGGACCCCCGGCACGCTGGTCAAGTAGATCAGCTTGTGCGCGGCGAGTGCGATGGCGATGGACTCCGCCACGGTGTCGGCGTTGACGTTGAATACCTGTCCGTTGTCGTCGCCGGCCAGACTCGCGACTACGGGGACGAACCGGCTCTCCAGCAGCGTCGTCAGGACCCCCGAATCCACACGTTGAATATCCCCGACATGGCCATAATCCACGACTTGTTTCGTTCCGTCGTCATCCACCACTTCCACTGGTGGTCGGCGTCGAGCGGTGATGAGATCCGCGTCCACACCGGAGACGCCGACCGCACGAACGTGATGCCGTCTCAGGGCGGCCAACACGGCAACGTTCAAAGTGCCGGCGTAGGTCATGGTGGCCACTTCGAGAGCCGCGTCATCCGTCACACGGCGCCCCGCGACGATCCTCGGTTCGTGACCCATCCTCCGGCTGAGGGCCGTCGCCTGGGGGCCCCCTCCATGGACGACCACGATCCTGATGCCGAGAGAATGGAGAAGCGAGATCTGCGCGGCGACCCCATCAAGCGCTTCGCCGTCACGGAGAATCTCTCCGCCAAGCTTGGTGACGAAGACCTGGTCGCGATAGGCGCGGACGTAACGCAGCGCCCCCTTGAGTCCGGCTATTCCCCTGGTAGTATCGATCATCATGATCCGATCAGCTCCAGCAGTAGCGCCCGTTGCGCATGAAGGCGGTTCTCCGCCTGGTCGATGACCACCGAGTTGGGACCGTCCAGAACGGCATCGTCAATCTCGACGTTGCGACGAACCGGAAGGCAGTGCATCACGATCCCTCTTCCATCACGAGTGGCGGTGGCCAGATCCTCGGTCATACGCCACTCACGATGCTGGTCTCGGAGTGCTCGTTCCTGATCCGGTCGTCCGAAGTGGTCCAGTGAGCCCCAGGACTTGACGTACACTGCATCGGCTCCATTCACCGCCGCCTCACAATCGTCGGAGGAGGTCAGTGAACCTCCCCGCGCCTCGGCCAAGGACCGGATCGCAAGGTGATCCTCAGGATCGAGGTCATACCCCGGGGGGCGGGCCACAACGATGTCCATCCCGAGGTGGGCAGCGGCAATCGCCGCACTGGCTGGTACGGCGGTTGGAAGTGGTTTCGGGTGCCAAGCCCATTGGAGAACAAATTTCTTCCCGTGGGTATCCCCGCCGAATTTCTCCGAGAGGGTCATGGCGTCGGCCAGTCCCTGGCAGGGATGTCGGCGGACGGATTCCAGATTGATCACGGGCTTCTCACAATACCTGGCGAAGTTGTGGATGATGGGATCGGCGCGCTCCTGTTCCCAGTCGTTCCCTTTGGGGAACGCGCGCACGGCAAGGGCGTCGGCATATCGGCCAAGGACTCTGGCCGCCTCGATGATGTGCTCGACACCCGTGCCGTCCATCACGACGCCAAGTTCGGTTTCGATGGCCCAGCTCCCTTTGCCCGGCTCCAGAACGACCGCATGCCCTCCATGCAGGAACATCGCCGTCTCGAAGCTGGTCCGGGTCCGCAGGCTCGGGTCGAGGAACATCATCGCCAGGACCTTTCGCTCGAGTCCTCCCCGCACTTTTCCGGCTTTCACCTCCAGGGCCAAGCGGAGGAGGGCGTCGACGGCCTCGGGACTCCAATCCTCCATGGCGAGGAAATCGCGCCCGCTCATGACAGCACCTTGGCGAGAGCGTCGAGGAGTCTATCTGCTTCGGCAGGCGCGAAGGAGAGTGGCGGCATCAATCTGAGCACGTCCGGATCGGCCGACGTCCCGGTGATCACGCGATGCTCGAAGAGGGCCCGCTGGACCGAGGCAGCCGGTCGGTCGAGCCGGAGTCCGAGAAGGAGACCCCGGCCCTGGACCTCGGCAATTCCGAGAGTCCGTGCTCCGTTGCGAATCCTTTCACTCACCTGCAGCACATTCTCCATCAGCCCTTCCTCGTCGATCACTTCGAGATTTGCCAACGCTGCCGCACAGACGACGGGCCCTCCCCCGAACGTGCTGCCCAAGTCGCCAACCGCAACTCCCTCCGCCAGCCACGGTGTGATCACCACGGCGCCGATCGGCAAGCCGGCAGCAAGCCCTTTGGCCATGGTGATCGCATCCGGGGTGACTCCGAATGATTCGGCCGCAGTGAAGCTACCGGTCCGACCCACTCCACATTGGATCTCGTCGAAGATGAGTGCCGCACCTTGAGTCGAACAGGCCTCCCGTGCCGCTCGCAGAAACTCTACGGAACAGTCTCGTGCGCCTTGAATGCCCTGCACGGGTTCAATGATGACCGCGGCGACCGTGTCATCCACCGCGGCACGTATGGCATCGACGTCGTTGAAGGGAACCCGCGTGGAAAGCGGCACGCCAGATCGTCGCGCCGCCTCCTCGTATCGTGCTCCCGACGTCACAGAGAGGGCTCCAGGTGTCCGGCCGTGCCAGCCGCCCTCGACAGATACCAGGTGCTGACGAGCGGTGCGTTTCCGGGCCAACGCGAACGCGTTCTCATTCGCCTCGGCGCCTGAGTTGCAGAAGAACACCCTGTCGAGCGCACCGGGACACCGCTCAGCGAGAGCCGTCGCCAAGGCTTCACGTATCGGGAGCGAGATCGCCGCGCTGTAGAAAAGCAGTTGTCCGGCCTGACTGGCGATCGCTTGCACGACCCGTGGATGCGAGTGGCCACTCGAGGCAACCGCGTGCCCACCGTAGGCATCGAGCCACTCATTCCCGTCGGCATCGACGAGTCGACTGCCGTGTCCGCTCACGACGTGAACCGGCATCTGGGCATAAACCGGAAGGAGCGCAGGCGTAGCGTTCAAGGGCATTCGACTAGATGGGGAAGACGGGGAGTTGGGTGAGGCCGGCGGTTTCGGGCAAGCCAAGGGCGAGATTCATGGCCTGGATGGCCTGACCTCCGGCACCCTTGACCAGGTTGTCGATCACCACGAAGACCATGACCTCGCGCCCATCTTCACTCTGCGTCGCATGGATCCTCGCATAGTTGGTCCCAACCACATGAGTAAGGTGGGGCGGGCCGGCCGTCGGAATCACAAAGGGTCTTCCTTCGAAGGCCTCGGTCACCAACTCAGTCACGTGACCGGGTGGTACGGTCTCGGAGAGAGAGGCATGAAGCGTCAGGTGGATGCCACGCACAAAGGGTCCTGAATGCGCGGTCATTCTGGGAGACTCAGCGGTTCGCCCGGTCCAATTCCTCCATTGCTCGGTGAGCTCTCCCTCGTGGCGGTGACCAAAGACGGAGTAGGCGAACAGGTTGTGGGCTCGGGCCGGGTGATGCGTCGTCGGTCGGCCCTGCACACCCGCCCCGCTCGAACCGGTTATCGCGGACATGGTTGGTGCCGCGGACAGGGGCAGTGAGCGGACTGGATAGAGGGCGAGTTGAGCGGCCGTGGCAAAACACCCGGGGGCTGCCAGGGCGTCGGCACCCCGGAGTTCGTCACCAACGATATCAGCGAGCGCATATCTGAACCGATGCACTAGTTCCGGCGCCGGGTGCGGACCATAGTACTTGGAATGCAGTGCGGCATCGCTGATGCGAAAGTCCGCCGCGAGGTCGACCAGCAGACCCGGTCCCGTCGAGAACACGTCGGCGGCAATGCGAGAAGACTCCCCATGTTCGAGGGCGAGGAAGACCACATCCGCGCCTTCTGAAGCCTCTCGAGGGGAAAGACCGGCGAACCTCGCGTCCGTGATGGGCGCGAGGCCCGGGTGGACTTCCGCAATCGGCTTTCCACCTTGGCTCCGACTCGTGGCGATCCACTCGCTCACCTCAGGGTGAACCATGAGGAGGCGAAGCAGTTCGCCCCCCACGTATCCGGCCCCACCCACGACGGCGACTCTCACGATCCAACGACCGAGGTCGATTGTCGCCACGAGGTCAGCGCTTCCTCCACGACGCCGACGAGAGCGCCCGGGTCGCGACGTGCGTTGATCGCCGGCAGGCCCAACTGGTCCCTGATATAGTCGCGGCCGACTTCGTTGTCGGTTGCCGGGCCGGTCAGAACCGTGATCGGGAGCTGGAAGCGATCACGATAGAGTTCTCGCGTTCCCCAGCAGCCGACGGGGTCGGGGGCCGCCAGGACGTGAGCAGCAGCCAAGCCCATGAGAGCAGGAGTTCGCAGAATATCCTGCACCCCGTAGTCGCCCAGGATGCCATCACCCAACTCGGCCACGATGACATCGGGTTTGGCCTGCCTGTCCTGGGCGAGGTGGTTGAGCAGACCCTGAGCGACATCGACCGTCGACCCTGAATGAGTGCTCGCCAACCCTGCATCGTTGAACGTGACGGATGCGACCGCTCCGGCGTCGCGCATCGAGAGGGTGTCACGCATCAGTGAGACGCCGGTGAGCTTGACGGCCGCCACGCGTTTCCCGGCCCGGGTGAGGCCGCGAACCAACTCCGTTGCGGCAACGGTCTTGCCGGAGTTCATGCAGGTCCCTGCGACATAGACGACCGGTACCTGGCAGGAAAGCGTCGTACTCGCCGGAATCGCATTCTCGCTGATCGATGCCGCGACGCCGATCCGATCGCCGAGCGCCGGAAAACTCAACACGGCGCCGAGTACCTCCGCGGAGAATGGCGGCCCGATATCGGGATTGTCAGAGGTACAGCGACCGATCACACCCCCGAGATTGAGGACCTCGATACGGTCGCCCACTGCGATTTGGCCGGGTACCTCTCCGGCGTAGCCTCGCAGCGCTCTGCGGCTCCCGAGCGTACCGGCGAGAACATCTCCACTCCTCAGGGAGACCAGCCTCCCGGTCGGATCTTCCACGGTATTGTACGTCGACTTGTCGGTGAGGATGCGGACCGCGAGGACGAATCCTTCGGCCGGAACGATCGCATCCCCCACGATGACATCGGGTGAGAGTCGGAGATTCCGGGTGGAAGAAGCGATTCGGTCAAGGCGCACCCGCGTGGTCCGCACCATCGGCCTCAGTCCCCCACCGCGGTCCGGGAGGCAAGGACCGACGGGATCGAGGCGATCTTCGCAAAGGCACGGGCATCATCACCGCTCCACAGAGCCTGTTCTTCACCGTAGGTGGCCACGGATGAATCCATCATCGAGTGGGGGCTTCGCGCACCGGTCACGAGGTACCGCCCGGGGGAGAGTCGAACCCTCGTCTCGCCGGTCACTCGCTGTTGTGAACTCGTGAGGAGCGCCTCGATGTCCCGGAGTGCAGGGTCGAAGTACTGTCCCTCGTGCAGGCGGTCACCATAGAATCGACCGAGTTGGTCCTTCCAGAACGTCTGCCATTTCGTGAGCACGAGTTTCTCCAACTCTCGGTGAGCGCCGATCAGCACCAGCGCAGCTCCCGCCTCGAATCCGATGCGTCCCTTGATGCCGAGGGTCGTTTCTCCCACGTGAATACCGTGTCCGACGCCGAACTCCGCCGCCAACTCCCCGAGGGAAGCGATCAGTCCTGGTCCGTCGAGTGCCACACCATCGAGAGCTACCGGAACTCCTCGCACCCATTCGATCACTACCTCGATCGGTGACCGCGTGGCGCTCGGCGGTTCCAGCAGGTCGTCAGGCGGTCCGGCCCAGGTATCGTGAGTCCATCCACCACCCCACGTCGTTCCCCAGAGCCCGCTGTTGACGGAGTAGGTGTTCGCCTGAGCGGGGATCGGGAAACCACGCGCTTCGAGGTATTCGATGGCCCGGCGGCGGGTGAGGGCCTGGTCGCGGATCGGCGTCTCGATCGTGAGATCCGGTGCGAGCACCCGAAACGCGATGTCGAAGCGGATCTGGTCGTTACCTGCTCCAGTCGAACCATGGGCGACAGCGACGGCGCCGATGGCCTTGGCGGTCTCCACGACGGCGATGGCCTGCTGGGTTCGTTCCGCCGCGACGCTGAGCGGATACACCTCCCCGCGCAACACGTTGCCCTGAATCAGGTAGCGGACGAAGCGATCGAACACGGCGGTCTTTGCATCGACTTCGTGGTGTTCGATGGCTCCGACGGCCATGGCCTGCCGACGGATCGCCTCCCGGTGTTCCGCTGTCGTCGCACCGGTGTCGACGAACACCGTGTGGACGGTGAATCCCAGTTCTCCCAGGCGGGGCACGCAATACGAAGTATCGAGCCCGCCGGAGAAGGCCAGGCAGAGTGTCTTGTTTTGCATACTGCATAAATATGCAATCTTGACTCGATGCGCAACCCCTCTCCCGCTCAAGACCCGGCCGCAATCTGAGGGGCATACGCCTTGCCTAAATGCCATGGCGATATAAATTTACGTTGTTCAAGCAGATTGTTTCCGGGAGGCTCTTGAGTCGACCCGTCCAAGACCTAGATGACCCTCATAAGGAGCAACCCAATGCGAAGGGCTTTTCTATTGGCCGCGGCGTCCCTCCTGGTCGCCGGACCCCTCACTGCCCAGGGGAGCGGTGCGCTGGAAATTGGCGGTTTCGGTCGCTACAACTGGTACGATAAGTCATTCAATCAGATCGACTCCTCCAAGCACAAGAACAGTTGGGGCGGTGGGGCCCGGATCGGATACTTCCTCACCGAACGTTGGAGTCTCGAGCTTGACGGCTCGGCCAATGCGACCGACCTCGATCAAAGCAACGCCACGAGTGTCGGCCTGGTTTATTGGCCCTTCCATCTGCGGGCGATCTACAACGTTCCCGTCAGCGGAACCCTCACCTGGATGCTCGGTGGGGGAGCGAACTACAACCGCTACAACGTCACCTCCGAGGCCGATCAGTTCCTGAAGAAGACATACGAAGGGAGCGACTGGGGTATCGGGGCGCTGACGGGTTTCCGGTTGCGTCTGAACGAAACCTGGGCCCTTCGGGTCGACGGCACCATGGATTACATCCCCTCACCACAAAACAACCCCGACGGGAACAACACGATGTGGGGTGCCCAGGCCGGGCTCAGCGCCTTCCTGGGAGGAAGCTGCGGCAATCACCTCGACTCGATTGCCGTCGAGCCCCGGAGCTCCACGGTGCTCGTGGGTCAGCAGGTCAACTTCACGGTGCGTGGGTACATGTGCGACGGTAGCTCGAACAACGTGACCGCGGCCTCGCAGTCATCGCTGGTCGCCGGTAACGCGACCCTTACTGGCGCGACGTTCTCGAGCAACACCCCAGGCACGTATCAAGTGCAGTTCACCAACCCCGCGGCCCGGAAGAGTCAGACGGCGATGGCGACGGTCCGTGTCGATCCGCGGCCCGCTCCTGCGGTCACCCTCACCCGAGTTGACCTCCAGCCGGACAACGCCACGATTTTCGTCGGCGAGCGCCAGAACCTCACGGTCATGGGGCACTACAGCGACGGCACGTCACGAGCCCTGACCAATTGCCAACTGACCCCCGATGGCGGCACCGTTTCGAACGGGGCGTTCAGCGCCAACGTCGCGGGCAGTTACACGGTGACCGCAGTTTGCGAAGGTGGTCAGAGCGACCGGTCGAACATCACGGTGCGCTCGATCAACATCACCGTGCGGGCATTGTTTGAGTTCAACAAGACCAATGTGTATATCCAGGCCGAACGGGATTCACTTCGCTGGCTCGCAACACAACTGCAGGAACACCCGACCCTCATGCTCACGATCTACGGACACACCGATTGGGTGGGCTCGGTATCCTACAACGATCGTCTGGGCACTCGCCGCATCCAGGCGGTCATGGACACGCTCAAGACCTATGGGATTCCCGAGTCGCGGATCGCGACCTTCATGAAACGGAGCTTTGGCGAATGCCAGCCCATCGCCAGCAATCGGACCAACGAGGGACGAGCCCTCAACCGACGAGTCGAGATCTTCGACACGCCGAGTGCAAAGCAGTACGAGGGCGGGGCCTCATGCCCTAACCGTCCGTGATGAGGTAGGTATTCATCGGGTCTGGAGACCCCTGACTTCAGTGACCCCGGTGGCGAACGGCGTCGGCTTCGGCCGGCGCCGTTTTGCGTTCATGGGTCTAGGAGTCTTTCACGGGATCGGAGGAGGGAGGTGGATCCTCCGCGGCGGTCGTTCCAGCCGGGGCCTCTGGCGGGACGTCGATGGTACTCGCGGCCGGCGGACGCACAGGAATGGGTACCGCGACGTACTCTTCCGTGTACATGCGAACCAGTTCGAAGAAATACGAAATCGCGAGTGGACCGAGAATCAGGCCGACGAAACCCATTCGCTCGACCCCAACGATCGCCCCGACCAAGGTGATCATTGGATGGATCTCGGCAAACCGGCTGTAAATCCAAGGGCGAAGTAGGTTATCGACATTCCCGACTACGATGACCCCCCAGAGGGCAAGGCCGACTGCCTTGACCGGATGTCCAACCAGAAAGAGCCCAGCTGCGGCCGGGATCCAGACCATACCGCTTCCCACCAGCGGGAGGATCGACAAGACGGCCGTCACCGCACCCCAGAACAGGGCGTTCTCTATGCCGAGCACCAAGAAGGCAAGTCCCATGATGCTGCCCTGTACTACAGCGATGAGCCCCGTACCGAGAACCGTTGAGATCGTTACGTCGGTGAAGCGCTGCCGGAGGGCCTGAGAGCTTGCGGAGGTGAACGGGATGTACGGCTCGATGCCTGACCAGGCTCGCCCGGGGTTCACCAACAGGAAGTAGAGTCCAAAGAAGGCGAACGTGAGGTTCAACACGACCCGCGTGGCTGCACCGATGAGCGAGAAGGCGCTCCCGCCGATCCAACTCATCACGTTCTGCCCCGCCGAAGCGAGATAAGGACCGATCGAGAGCTGCCCAATCTGGAATTCCTGCAGTCGTGCGATCAGGGGGCTCCTCATCGCCGATTGTACCGCGCCCTGTGCCTGACCGACGAGCTGGGTGATCAACCACGACCCGGGTAGCACGATGACCAGGATGGTCAGCGCGATGATGATGCCCGCACTGAGTCGGGCCGGTAGTCGCTTCGTGAGTCGCTGCTGAACGGGGAACCAGATGACATACAGCATCGGCGCGCCCAACAACCCACTGGCATACGGCATGAGGGCGGAAATGAGCGCCAGCCCGAGGGCTGCAACGATGAGAGCGGCGGAGAGGCGGCGAGCGGAAAGTGGGAGCACGAAAGGAACGGTAGCCAGACAGATGGGCTTCTGCCAGGTGATCCCCTGTTGCGGCGCTTCAAAATGGCCTACACTTCAACCGAACTTGGAGGTGTGGCTGTGAGACTGGCGGGATCGAAGTGGATGGTTGCCTTGGCCCTCACCGGGGGCGCGACTGCGGCCACGACCGCCTGCTCCGATACGACCGGGGCTGGTGGTCAGCCGGTGGCCTATGCGGCCCTCACACTGCGACCCACACTACCCGCGTCATTCACTCCAGGAGTCTTTGACCTCGCCGTCGATCGCGTCAGGATCCGTCTGACGCGCCCACCCTCGGATGTCGTGATCGATACGCTGGTGTTCTTTCCCGTCACGGCCAATGAACTGACCGTCCACATCAGAGTTCCCCTCGCGGCGCGGAGGGAACAGTTCACCGCAGCCCTGCAACTGCTGTCGTCCTCCACGCTGCTATTCTCGGGAAGCGAGACGATTGAGGTCGACGAGTCGGGCGCCACGGCTCCCATCATCCCCCTGGAGTACGTGGGGCCGGGCGCGGATGTCACCACGATTCGAATCGCTCCCAGAGATACGGCCATCAAACCGACCGACCGCTTCACTTTCACGGTCGATGCCCTCGCCGGGAGCAATCCCGTGTCGAACTTCTACGTGAACTGGTCAACGGACGAACCTGCGCTCGCCCCCGTTGACGCGGTGGGTACCTTGAGCGCCCCCGATCATCGCAGTTCCGTCCTGCTCCGGGTCGTGGCGCCCAACGGGGTTCGTGATTCGACCCGAATTTATTTCGCACCCACCGTCAATCGGCTCGAAGTCGTGAGCGGCGATGCGCAGGTGGGCTTGGCCGGTTTTGCACTTCCCCAACCGCTCGTCGTGCGAGCACTCGCCGCCGATGACCTTGGGGTCCCCGGGGTGCGGGTCAGTTTTCAGGGTCTCTCGGGAGGTATCCCTACGGAATCGCTGGTCATCACCGATCAAGATGGCTTTGCACGAACCGCCGTTCTCCTGGGACCCGTCGCCGGGCTGCAGGCCTTTGAAGCTTTTGCCCCGGGGTTGGCGGCCCTGGGATTCACCGCCATCGCGAGTGTCGGGCCACCAGCGAAACTCGAGTACATCGGTGGGAACAACCAAGTCGACACGGTCACCAAGACCCTGCCGACTCCTCTGATCGCGCGGGTCACCGATGTCGTGGGCAATCCAGTGTCCGGTGTAGGGGTCACCTGGGAAGTGTTGAGCGGTGGCGGGACACTGGACAAGATGTCGAGTGTAACCAACCTCAGCGGGATCACGTTTGCCGATTTCACCCTCGGAGCCGTCCCGGGATTGAACGTGGTACGGGTATCCATGTCGGGACCCGCTGCCTCGCTCGATTTCCAGGCCACGGGTATCGCGGGTCCGCCGGCCATACTATCGGTGCTGAGCGGAGACAATCAGGCAGGGGAGGCAGGCTCGACACTCCCTTCACCATTGTGGGTGCAGGTGACCGATCAGTGGGCCAACAAGCTCCCGGGAGTCACGATCCGGTGGAGCGAGGTCCAGGGGGGTGGCGTCCTCGGCGCCGCAAACACGCTGACGGATGCTCTCGGCCGAGCCTTCGTTTCGTATCAACTCCCGATGATTGCCGGGTCGTACAACGTGGTCGCAGACATCCCAGGAACGGTCCTCACCGCCGTGTTTTCGATGCAGGCACAGCCCCCTGCGACTCAACGCTGAGGCGACTCCCCCTCCCGCAGTACCGGCTCGAGTACGCTCCATAATGTTGCAGCGATAACGCGATGCCCCTCCGGCGTTGGATGGATCCCATCGCTCTGGTTGAGTGAGTCCACCCCGGCAACACCGTCGAGCAGGAAGGGAACGAACGCAGCTCCGGTTTCCCGGGCGACCCGCCGATAGACCTCGCGAAACCGACTGGTGTAGGTTTGACCCAGATTGGGAGGCGCCTCCATGCCGGCGAGCACGAGACGAGGCGCGGGCCGTAGTTGCGAAGCGCGCAGCAAGATGGCTCGGATATTCGCCTCGAGGCTGTCAGGGTCCTGCCCCCGGAGGCCATCGTTGGCACCGGTCTCGAGCACCACTACCGCTGGTGAAGCCTGGCCGAAGAGCCATTCCGTGCGTCGAAGTGCCCCGGCCGACGTCTCGCCGCTCACGCCAGCGTTCGTCACCGCATACTCGAGCCCAGCTGCGTCGATCTTCGCCTGAATCACAGCTGGGAAGGCATCGGACGGATCCAGTCCCATCCCGGCGGTGATGCTGGTTCCGATGAAGAGGATTGTCGGCTTGGAGTCCACCGACTCCGGTTGGGGCGGAGGAGGAGGATCGGCGGGCGGGCGGCTTTGTTGCGACCCACAGGCCAGAGCCGTGAGAAGAAGTATGGCGGTCGAAAACCTGATCATCGAACCCAGAGTGTGAGGTTAGGCAATGCTGCGTTGTGAAGGACTCTCACAGACATACGTGTCCGGAGGTCGCCCGCTGACGGTTCTGAAGGATATCACCTTCACGCTGGACGACGGTGGATTCCTGGCGATCGTCGGTCCGTCGGGGAGCGGGAAGACGACCCTTCTGGGTCTCTTGGCCGGACTCGACCGCCCGGCCACGGGACATGTCTGGCTCGATGCAGCGGACATCACCGCCATGGATGAGGACGAACGCGCGCGTATCAGGGCTGCGAAAATCGGGTTCGTCTTCCAATCCTTCCAGTTGATCCCGACACTCACGGCGATCGAAAACGTTCAGGTGCCCCTCGAGCTTCGTGGGGAGCCGTCCGAACAGCGAGCCAAGGAACTCCTCGAGCGTGTAGGTCTGGGCGACCGCCTCGATCACTATCCTGCGCAGCTCTCCGGTGGAGAACAACAGCGCGTTGCACTCGCCCGCGCATTCAGCATTCGTCCCAAGATCCTCTTTGCGGATGAACCAACAGGTAACCTCGACGCCAAGACGGGTGGGACGATCATCGAACTGATGCTGGAGTTGAATCGAACTGAGGGAACGACGCTGGTGCTGGTGACGCATGACCACGACATCGCTCGACTCGCTAGACAGACCCTGCGGCTCTCGGATGGCCGGATCGTCGGAGAGCAGGCCGTCGCGTCGTGAACTGGCGATTCGTCGGGAGGATGGCGTGGCGCGAGACCCGGGGTTCCCGGAAGCGCCTCGTTCTGCTGACCGGAGCGATCGCCGCAGGCGTCGCCGCCCTCGTGGCCGTGAATTCCTTCGCGGCCAACCTTCGGGATTCGGTGAACCGACAGGCGCAGGCCCTCCTCGGTGCCGACCTCTCCATCTCGAGTCGGCAGCCATTCACGCCACGCGTCCAGGCGCTCATCGACAGTCTGGTGACACCAGACACGGCACGTGGTGTCCCGGCAGGCCAGCGAGCCTCCGTCACCAACTTCGCCGGGATGGCATACACCCCCCGAACCTCGGGCGTGCGCCTGGTCGAGGTGGCGGCGGTCGAGCCGGGGTATCCCTTCTATGGCACAATCGAAACCGACCCGGTGGGCGCATGGGATCAGTTGGATACGGGTGGAGGGGTCATCGTGGACCCCAGTCTCTTGAACGCGTTGGGCGCGCGCCTGGGCGATACCCTGGCGCTAGGCCAGAGCCGTTTCACGATTCTGGCAACGGTTACGAGTCAGCCCGGCGCCGTCGCAGCGGCGGCCGCCTTCAGCCCCCGGATCTACATCGCGGAACGGGACCTCTCCGCCACCGGACTGCTCCAGTTCGGATCGCGCGTCGAATACGAAGTGTTCCTCAAGCTGGCCGAACCGGGAAACGCCACACAGATCTCCAAGGAGTACCGGCCGATACTGAGGCCTGAGCGCGCCAGAATACGGAGTGTCGAGGAGAACAGATCAGACCTGACCGAGGCGCTCACACAAATGAGCAACTACCTCGGCCTCGTTGCCCTCATTGCTTTGTTGCTCGGAGGGATGGGCGTCGCGAGCGCCGTTCATGTCTTCATCAATCAGAAGCTCGACACCATCGCCATCCTGAGATGCCTCGGATCGGAAGCACGGCAACTCTTCGTGGTCTACCTGCTCCAAGCCCTGGCACTCGGTGCGTTGGGAGCAGTCATTGGCGCCACGCTCGGAGCGGGACTGCAACGGGTCCTGCCGTTGGTCCTGTCAGACATTCTCCCAGTCGATGTGCAGGTCCACCTCGATCCTCAGGCGGTCCTCCTGGGCATCGGTCTGGGAATCTGGGTGGCGTCGGTCTTCGCTCTCATGCCCTTGCTGGCCATTCGGAGAGTGTCACCGCTGATGACCCTCCGCCGCGAGGTCGAACCCGTTCGCGCGGCGCGTGATCTGGCCTGGATAGCCTCCGCGGGGGCACTGGTCGTGAGCGTTGGCGCCCTCGCGGTGCTGCAAGCCGGCCGACTCCTGGACGGGGTCGGATTCACCGTGGGAATCGGTATCGTTGTCTTCGTACTCTGGCTCGCCTCGGTCGGACTCATCCGTGGAGTCCGGAAGTGGTTCCCGACCTCGTGGCCCTACGTCTGGCGGCAAGGGTTGGCGAATCTCTACCGTCCCGGAAACCAAACCGTCACCGTGGTACTCTCGCTCGGTTTTGGGGCCTTTCTGCTGAGCACCCTGTTCCTGGTGCAGCACAACTTATTGCGGGACTTCCGGGTCGGGATCACCGGAATGAGACCCAATCTGGCGTTCCTCGACGTTCAACCCGATCAACGGTCGGGGGTGATTTCAGCTCTCCGTGAGGAGGGCCTCGATAGCATCCTCACCGTCCCGATGGTCCCGATGAGGATCACCTCGGTGAAAGGGGAGCCCGTGGTCCTGGGTCCGCCACCTGAGGAAACCGACTCCCTCGATGCGGACAGCGCCGCGGTTCAACCGGGTTGGGCCCTCCGCCGGGAATACCGGTCCACCTACCGCGATCAACTCGTAGGGTCGGAAGTGCTGGTATCGGGCTCCTGGTGGAGTGGCCCGCGGATCGACTCGACCGCACCGGTCAACGTGTCACTCGAAGAGGAGATCGCGCGTGACATCGGTGTGGAAATCGGTGATGAGATCGTGTGGAACGTGCAGGGAGTCCAGGTGACCAGCCGTGTAGCCAACATCCGAGAGGTCGACTGGGCCCGGTTCGAACCGAATTTCTTTGCCGTCTTCCAGGGCGGGGCACTCGAGGACGCCCCCCAGTTTCTGGTTACTCTCGTCCGCGTCGACGATCCTCAAGCACGGGGTGCGCTGCAACGCCATATGGCGGAGCGCTACCCCAACGTGACCTCGATCGATCTTGGCAGTCTTCAGCAGCTCCTGGAGAGTATTCTCGCCCGAGTGTCCTTGGCCGTCCGGTTCATGGCGGGGTTCAGCCTCGCAACAGGGGCGGTGGTGCTCGTGGGGGCCATCGCGACCACCCGGTTTCAACGGGTGCGCGAGGCTGTTCTGCTCAAGACCCTTGGGGCGACCAGGCGGCAAGTGCTCCGTATCTTCCTGGCCGAATATCTCTCCTTGGGAACCCTCTCGGCCGGCATGGCCGTACTCCTCTCCACCATCGCCGGATGGGCCCTGGCACGATTCGTTTTCGAAACCAGTTACGCCTTGCCGTTGGGAGCTCTGGGCATCTTGCTCGGCCTCATTGTGACCCTCACCGTTGCGATTGGGCTCGCAAACAGCCTCGATGTTCTCCGCCGGACTCCGCTGGAGGCACTTCGGAACGACTGAGCATTCCATGGGTTACATTTAGCCCCTCACCCTTCGGCCGGACGGCGCATGCTTCCAATTGATTTATCCGGGAAACGGGCGTTTATCGCGGGTGTGGCAGATGATGCGGGCTTCGGGTTTGCCATCGCCAAAGCATTAGCCGAGGCCGGGGCCACGATCTGTGTGGGAACTTGGCCCCCGGCGCTCGGGATTCTGGAAAAGATGCTCGAGCGAGGGAGGCTCGCCGAATCGATGCGACTTTCGGGAGAACGAACCCTCACGTTCGAGCGCATCTACCCACTCGACGCTGCCTACGATACTCTCGCGGATGTCCCCGAGGACGTTCTTCAGAGCAAACGCTACGCCGACCGCGGCGATTTCAGCATCTCCGGCGTCGCTCAGCGGTTTGTCGAGGACTTTGGTGACCACCCTCTCGACATCATCGTTCACAGCCTCGCCAATGGGCCTGAGGTACAGCGACCCTTGATCGAGACCTCTCGTGCGGGCTACCTCGCCGCGGTCGGCGTGAGCGCATACAGCAACGTCTCCTTGGTTCGACATCTGGGCCCACTGGTCCGACCAGGGGGCAGTTTCCTGTCGCTGACGTACTTGGCCAGTGAACGCGTGATCCCCGGGTATGGCGGTGGCATGTCCTCCGCCAAGGCTGCCTTAGAATCGGATACGAGAACCCTGGCCCATGAAGTCGGCCAGCGGTGGGGTCATCGTGTGAATACGATCTCCGCCGGCCCACTCGCGTCCCGGGCAGCATCGGCCATTGGAAAGATCGACCGCATGATCGAGTATTACCGGGCAAATGCTCCTCTGTCGAGGCCACTCCACGCGATGGACGTTGCCTACATGGCCGCGTTTCTCGCCAGTCCCTTCGCCGAGGCCATCACTGGGAGCGTCGTTTATGTCGATAATGGATTCCATGCGATGGGAATGACCGGAGAAAAGCCTGTTCTCTGATTCATGACGCCTGTTCCCAAAGGACCTTCGGCCCGCTCGTGGCTCGTGTCGGGCGCCATCCTCGCCGGGCTCGCAGTGGCGGCCGGCGCGTTCGGGGCGCATGCCCTCCGGGATCGACTATCCGCACCACAACTCGCGACGTTTGAGACCGGTGCCCGATACCAGATGTACCATGCGCTGGCGCTCTTCCTGGTCGGATGGATGACAACCCGAGGAGGATCGGCGATCGTTTCGGGTGCGGGTGCGAGCTTTCTCGTCGGGATCGTCCTCTTTTCTGGTAGTCTGTATGCGCTGAGTATCACAGGCCTCAGGTGGTTCGGAGCCATCACCCCGCTGGGTGGGGTGGCCTTCCTCACCGGATGGTGTCTGGTGGCGGTGGCGGCCTTTCGAGAAAGGGCGTCGTGACCGCCGGTCACTGCGTGAACGGGAACCACCCCCGGCACGTATTGCTCATTAGGTCCCTTTCGTCGTTTCACGAACAATCAGTGGAGTCCAGTATGCGGAAGATTCAGTTCGTTCTCGCCTTCCTCCTGTTCCTCCCTGTTGCGTTGCCGGCTCAGGAGAGCTTCGACGCCGCCGCCGTCCAGAAGATCCGTCAGGAGGGTCTCGAACGGTCACAAGTCATGGAGATCGCCAGTTGGCTGACCGATGTGTATGGCCCCCGGTTGACCAACTCGCCGATCACGGAAATGGCCGGTGAATGGACGGTGGAGCAACTCAAGAAGTGGGGGCTCTCAAACGCCCGGATGGAACCTTGGGGCACGTTCGGCCGCGGCTGGACCAACGAAAGGACGGTGGTCCAGGTCACGGCCCCCGTGGCCTTTCCCGTTCTTGCCTACCCCTCCGCATGGACACCGGGAACCCAGGGCCTCATCAAGGGGTCGGTGAAGATGGTGTCAATCGAGAGTTTAGAGGATTTCGAGAAGTACCAAGGCACACTGCGGAATGCTATCGTGATGCTCGGCCCACCTCGGCAAGTCCTCCCGTCCGAAGCCCCCCTCAGCCGTCGTCTCACCGACGCAGAACTCGAGGAGATGGCCGCGCGGTCTGGAGCCGCAGAGCAACGCGGTCGGCCCAACGTTAGTCGCGAGGAGATTCGGCGGCGGTTCGCCGTGCAGCGTGCCTTGGCCGCTGAACGGACGAAGTTCCTCGCCGAGGAGGGGGTTTCGGTCGTGTTACTCGAAGGTCGGGGCGACGGTGGCACCGTGTTCGTCAGTAGTTCCGGTGGCTCACGGAGCCTGGATGATCCGGCCAGGACCCCGGTTCTGGTGGTCGCGGTCGAGTCGTACGGGAGAATCGCACGCATACTCGAGAAGGGCCTGCCAGTGACCATGGAGGTCGATGTTCAGAACACGTTCCATGACCAGAGCATGGAGACGTTTAATGTCTTCGCAGAGATCCCCGGCACCGACAAGGCAGACGAGGTTGTGATGCTCGGCGCCCATTTCGACAGTTGGCACAGTGGGACCGGAGCGACCGACAACGCCGCCGGTTCGGCCGTCATGCTGGAGGCCGTCCGACTGCTCAAGGCCCTCGGTCTCCCGATGCGACGGACCGTCCGAATTGGGCTCTGGACTGGTGAGGAGCAGGGATTGTTGGGGTCCGAGGCCTGGGTCAGGAAAGTCTTCGGTGAACCTGGCTCCCCGACACCCGCGCAGAAGAAGATTTCCGGATACTTCAACGTCGACAACGGGACAGGCGCCATTCGCGGCGTGTATCTCCAAGGTAACTCAGCTGTTGGTCCCATCTTCGAGGAGTGGATGAAGCCCTTTGCGGATAAGGGTGTTGGGACCCTGACGATCTCGAATACTGGCGGCACTGATCATCTGTCGTTCAATGCGGTCGGAATTCCCGGCTTCCAGTTCATCCAGGACCCCATCGAATACAGCACGCGGACCCACCATTCCAATATGGACACCTGGGAACGGCTCCAGGCCGACGACATGAAACTCAATGCCGCTGTTGTTGCCGCCTTCGTCTACCTCACGGCAAACCGACCCGAACTGCTTCCTAGACCGCAGCCACTAACCCCATAGACGGCCGCGCACAGCGTAGCTCCCGCGAGGAAGGCCCTCGCGGGAGGGCCAGGCCGCTCACGAAACGCAAAACACGCGTCAACGGCGTCGGGATTACGCCATCCCCAACCGATGCCTATAATCCAGGGAGGACACTCCCCCGCCCGGTGGCCACCGCCGGGCGATCTATTTTTGTCATCACGGTGCCGATATGATCGAGGAAATGCGCGCGAAGCTCGGGAAGGAAATCGAAGAACTCACCCATGAGCTCAAAGTGACCCTGCCAAAGGCTATCGCGGTCGCGGTCGCCATGGGTGATCTCCGGGAAAACTCAGAGTACAAGGCTGCCCTGGAGAGACAACAGTTGGTGCAGGCGCGGCTCAGTCAGTTGCATCATCGACTGACGCAGGTTCAACAGTTGGCATCAATCGAGGCACCGCGTGATCGGGTGGGGTTGGGGTCGGAAGTGAAAGTCCTCGACATCGAGACCGAGGAGACCGATGTCTATACCGTTGTGCTCGCCGAGATGATGGACATCGATGCCGGTCACATCTCACTGGCATCGCCCCTCGGCAGGGCTCTGAGCGACCGTCGCATCGGGGAGGAGGTCGCCCTCAGACTCCCCACCGGGTCGAGGCGGCTCAGAATCCTCGAAGTGATGACCATCCACGATCGGAGGCCATAGTCATGGAGTCACCCAGCGGGAAGGGACTCAGCGTTGTTGGTGATCGCGTCCTGATCGTTCCCGAAGAAGGCGATGACCGGACCAGGGTCGGGCTCTACCTCCCGGCGACGGCCATCGAGAGTCAACAAGTCCAGAGTGGGAGGATCGTGGCGACGGGCCCAGGCGATCCGGTACCGGATCCGACGGACTTCGATCATGAGCCGTGGAAGGTCGGTGACAGGCCCGTCAGGCATCGGCCGATGCAGGCCCGCGTGGGGGACGTGGCCATCTTCTTCCGGAAGGCATCGGTCGAGATCACGTTCGAAGGCACACGATACCTTGTCGTCCCTCAAGCCGCGATCCTCGTTCTGATCCGCGACCCGGATGAGATGGACTGACCAAGAGTGTGCTACCGGCTCCTTCTCGCAAGCCCGCTCACACTGAGTGAAGTCCGTTCCATGCTGCCCGAGGGGGCAATGGCTGATCTCGCCCCTCCCCAGCAACGAGATTCCCTCCTTGCCCGACATCCTCCTGCCCAGACAGTTGTCGTGCTGACGCGGGGCGGGTGCGCTTGTGACCTCGTCGGGCGACGATCGGAAGACGAACACGTCCTCCGGTCGAAGTACCGTTCGCTCGGCGCGGCACGGGGCGATATCATCGAGGCTCTCGAGCAGCACCGGCGTCCCGGCAGCCGACTCCGGTACCCGGTGGATTGGCCCAGTGCACTGGCGGGATTCGTGGCGGAGCACGCCAGAAACGCAGGTGAAGCGCTCTACTATCTCAGGTTCTCTGCACGACCCGGTTCCGGCTTCGAATGGCCGGACGCAGCGCCAACCACCATCAGGGCATCCTCCGTCCGATCGGACCCAACGTCCTGGCTTCCGGAAGAACACCCCATCTTCGTTCTCCCCTAGCCTGTCCTACCCATGACCCAACCATTGGTCGAACTCGGTGGACACGGGCCGAATCTGGTCATCGCTCCGGCAAACGGCTTTCCTTTGGAGACCTACTTGCCGATGCTGGAACCGCTTGCCGATTCCTATCGACTGATCGGGCTGCCTCCTCGCGCACTCTGGAAAGACGTCGGGGCGCCACCCGAAACGGTGGGATCGTGGATCTCCCTGGCAGACGACCTTCTCGCAGGGATGCGCCAGCACGAACTCGAGGCGGTGATCGGTGTCGGCCATTCGTTCGGTGCCGTGGCGATGCTCCTTGCGGCAGTGAGAGAACCAGCCCGGTTCGTGGGCCTGGTTCTTCTCGACCCCACCATTTTCCCCGAATCTCAGATGGACAGAATTGCACGGGACCTGGAAGCAGGGATCGAACCCCGGCTGGGTCTGATCGACATGGCCCTGCGGCGAAAGGACCGATTCAGATCTCTCGAGGAGGCGTTCGAGTACTGGCGATCAAAGGCACTCTTCGAGGACTGGTCGGATGAAGCTCTGAGAGGCTACACCCGCGCAGCCCTGAGAAAGGACGGCGAAGCAGGCTGGGAGCTCGCCTGGCCGAGTGCCTGGGAGGCATGGTACTACCGCTCCTTCTATCCGGGAA
>QKDC01000103.1 GCA_003246755.1 Gemmatimonadota bacterium
GACGGTGAGGGCCTCGAGCCACCCGACCGCCAGGACCCCGAATACCAACTCTATGATGACGGTGAAGGCCAAGAAGACGAGGAGATCGTTGTAGCACCTCCCGTCATCCCACCCGCCGTCGAGCCAACCAAGCGCACGGGATCTCCCGCCGGTATGGCGCTTCTCGTTGTGGGCGCGATCGTTGTTCTCCTCGCCATCTTCCTCGCCCTCGTCTGAGGGAGGAGCAGGGGGCCCCAAGAAGCCCGTTGCCGCGGTCCTCATCATTCGGACGGGAGCTCGCACAGGACGACGCCTCCATCTGACGGCGGATTTCGCAACCCTCGGCCGACACCACTCCTCAGACCTACAATTCGATCCTGACAAGGACCGGGAGGTCTCGGCACGACACGCTGCCGTGTTCCGTCAGGGCCCGACCTTCGTCGTGCGCGACCTCGGCAGCACCAACGGCACCTGGTTGAACGATGTGCGCATCCGCAGCGATCGCCCCCTCGAGGCCGGAGACCGGATTCGCCTGGGCGCGCGAGGCCCCGAAGTCGAGTTTACGCTGACCACCGTCGAGCAAAGACCAACTCCCGTTGTAGTGGCCGACACTCCTTCCCCAGTTCCGCCACGGGCCGGACCCACCCACCCCAAGAAATCCGAATCCGAGTTTGAAAGCACCGAAGGCCCGACCGATCTCCGGATTCGCATGGAGGTCGCCCGCCAGACGGATCGGCTGCGTCGCAGAATCGGTGCGGGGATCATCGCCGGCCTTCTGCTCATTGCGACCGCCATCAGTTGGTCCTCCTACCGGGGGTCCGTCAAACAGCGAGCAGTCGCCACCGAGCAGGCGAGGTTGCTAACCCAAGTCGATAGTCTCCAACGGGTCTTGGCATCGGCGAGTAATCAGGCCTCAGTACTCCGACGGGCCCTCGATAGCGCCAGGATCGATGCCGGGGTCCTCCGAGCCAGAATCGCCGCACAGGGTCTTGACCCCGACTCCCTCTTGGCCCTGAACACGAGGGTGGCGGAGACGATCGTCCAGCACACTCGCCTCTTGGAGGCGGCCGACCTCGACGTCTCCGATCTCCACCAAGCCAACGCTCCAGCGGTCGTCATGGTCTTCGCCGAAAACCAGGATGGTCGCTCGTTCAGTTCGACCGGCTTCGTGGCCAGGAGTTCCGGTGATACCGGTTGGATCGTCACTGCTCGTCACGCTGTGACCGACGCACAGGGACAGCCGGCAGTGCGGATCGTCGTCGGACTCCCGGGAAGGCCCTCGGTCTACCGCTCGACACTTCTCCGACTCCATGACTCCCTCGACCTGGCTTTGCTCCGCGTGATTTCCCGATCGGGGCTGCCATCGGTGAGCCGGCTCGATCCAAGACCGGCGATGGTGGGCGACCCATTGGCGGTCATCGGCTACCCGCTTGGCCTGGATCTCCCCATGTCGAGTGAAACTGTCCCTGGCGCGCTCAACCTCAGTCCCACGACGTCGAAGGCAACCGTCAGCCGGACCCTTCCCACCCTGCTCCAACTCGACGGGTATGGCGTCGAGGGTGTCAGCGGCAGCCCAATCTTCAGTACCACGGGAGGAGTCGTCGGGATGCTCTACGGAGGCGCACCGGACACCGGCGGGAGAATCGTCTATGCCGTACCATCGGCGCACATCCTGGCCTTCCTGGATCAGTCGTAACGTTCCGGACTCGCGGGAAACCCCCTGTCACGGTGGAGTGATCGTGCCGAGGACCCGCGGCCCCAGGGCGCCGGTTGCCTGCGGCAGGTTGCCTGGCTGCCCATGCACGGTGAGGTAGCCAAGCAGAGCGAACGCGACGGCTTCCTTGGCATCAGCGGTGAAGAACAGATCCTCGAAGGGCCGGAGGGCGTGACCCAGGTGTGATCCGAGCGAGCGCATGACCCCAGGGTGCCGGGCCCCACCACCCGAGACAACAACCTCGATGCCGATTTCCGAATCGCGACCCATGCCGGGTACCCACTTACGAATCGCGTGCGCAATACTGCGCGCGGTGAGTTCAACCGCGGTGGTCACTCCATCAGGACCCGGCATGCGTTCCACCAGTGCCTCGATGTAGGCCCCACCAAACCGTTCACGCCCTGTTGACTTCGGAGGGTCCCTGTCGAAATAGGGATCGGCCAGCAGGTCGGCCAATACATCCTCACGTACCGTGCCAGTGGCACTGATGACTCCGTCCCGGTCATAGGGCAGTGTGGGGTCCACCCGGCGGGCAAGCGAGTCGATCAGCACCATCCCCGGGCCGGTATCGAACGCAAAGGCACCTTCCTCCGTGGCCCGTCGTCGGACATACGTCAAATTGGCCATGCCTCCGATGTTCAGCAGCACACGAGGTGTGTCACCACCGAAGAGCAGGACATCGGCCATCGGAACGAGTGGGGCACCTTCTCCACCGGCTGCGACGTCACGACTTCGGAAGGAGCTCACGATTCGGACCCCAAACCGCTCGGCGAGGACCGCGGGCTCCCCGAGCTGCCAACTGACAAGCGGAGGTTCGTGCCAGATGGTTTGCCCGTGAAAGGCGATCAGATCGAGTTCGATGGCCGAGGCCCCGGTCTGTACCAGAAGGTGCTCGACCGCCTCGGCAGCCCACACGCCGAGCCGGGTGTGTAACCGCGCCAGACCCGCCACATCCCCGCATTGAATGGCCTGTTCCAGCGCCCGGCGTTCGGCAGCTACGTAGGGACGGCTGTAGAATCCCACCAACTCGGCACGATCCGGTCCTCGGAAACGCACCAGGGCGGCATCCATGCCGTCGAGGGAGGTGCCGGACATCAACCCCACGACCAGCGTGGGGCGTTCAGTCATACGTCGGGACGGCCGGGGGATCTCCGATGATGGCGCGTAGTCGGTTGTCGTGGGACGCGAGTTGACGCTCTGCCTCTTTCCGGTCGACACCGGTCCGAGCGATCACGATGGCCGTTCTGACGCTTCCACCCGCCTCGGCGATCGCGCGACGGGCCCGTGCTCGGTTCACACCGCCGACCTCCATGACGATACGCTCACCGCGATCTGCGAGTTTGGCATTGGTCGCGACCAAGTCGACCATGAGGTTTCCATAGGTCTTTCCAATCCGGATCATCGCGCCGGTGGTGAGCGTGTTGAGCACCATCTTGGTCGCGGTACCTGCCTTCATCCGAGTCGAGCCTGTCACGACCTCGGGCCCGGTACGGATCACGATGCACACATCACAGGTTTCGCGCATCTCACTTGAAGGATCGGAACACGTGAGGAACACGGTACGGGAAGACCGCTCGAACGCCCGGGTCAGAGCGCCCCGGACGAACGGTGTCATGCCGCTGGCGGCGATACCGATCACGACGTCAGAGTTCCCAACCGCATGCTCGTCCATCGCGTCACGCCCCTGGGCAGGATCGTCCTCCGCTCCCTCCACGGCACGAATCAAGGCGGGGGTTCCACCGGCGATGATTCCGGCGACCATCCCCGGTGGCGTCCCGAACGTCGGTGGACACTCCACGGCGTCGAGGACCCCGAGCCGGCCACTGGTTCCGGCGCCCACGTATATCAGGCGTCCACCGGCCCTGAAGGCGGCCTCGACGAGCGTAAGCGCGTCGGTGATCTGATCCTCCGCCGCGGCGACCGCACCAGGTACGGTCGCGTCTTCCGCGGCGATTGCCCGAACCAAATCTCTTGGCGTCGCGAGGTCGAGAGATGCCGTGCCCGGGTTACGACGTTCGGTCAGCCGCAGGCCGGCTTCCCCCGGCTTGGATCCGTGGGAGGGGGCGCGGGGATCGGTCTGGCCCGTATCCACAGAGATGCGGGTTACGAACCGGCCCGGGAAAACTCCTCGGTCAGCGTGAGAGTGATAGCGCTCCCGGCCGGTACGACGACATCCCGGTCGGCCGTCTTCACGGCCACGGCGGTACCAACGGCGGCACCTGCGACACCCCCGACGACCGTCGCCGTCGATTTCTTCCCAAGAATGCGTCCCAGGACCGCTCCGGCCGCTGCGCCTGCGGCGACCTTTCCGGCGTCACCGGCGGTCACCCCGCGACCTTGAAGCTCGGTGCGAAGCGATGTCACATCCGCACGAAGCAGGTGTGACTCCCCGTCGATCATCACACTCTCGGGTCGTAACGTGAGCCGTCCTTGCTCACCCTGGTTCTCCGCAGGGGCGATCTCCAGCACACGAATGGTGACCACGGCTCCCGCTGGAATGACCGTTCGCCCACGATCATCCACGATGTCGCTGGCGAGCGAGGCTTTCATGACATCACCCGCCTTGTTCGACCGTGAAGTGATCTCGGCCACAGTCGTGAGCGTGAGCGCCGTACCGGTGGCCAAGGTCAAGGAGGCTTCAGTGGGATCGGCCTGTGGCCCCGGCTCCGCATCGACAGCCGGTGGTGGGGGGGGCTGTCGAGTGGCCTGTGCCGGTGGTGGAGGGGGCGCCGACCGTGCCGGTGGAGGAGTCGACGCTGGAGGACGGGCCTCGGGAGTGGTTGCCGACGGCGGTAGTTCATCCGCGGACACGACGGCGGGTTCATCGGCCTGGATCTCGGCCGGGTTCTGATCGGCGTCGGGCGGAACATACGTCTCCCCGCCCCCGCAGGCGGCCGTCAGGAACAGGAGTAGGGCGGGTCCAACGACAAGACGGGACATGGTAACCTCTCAGCGAAACGGTCTGCAGCCCAACCGAGCGTAATGCTCAATATCACTTCGACACTAACCAAACGGGTATTGGGTGGCAAACGTTACAGCCAGTTGCGAAGAAACTCCGGCGTCAGACCCTGGAGCCAAGTCGCCAGGCGTGTGAACTGCCCCGATACCAGAAGGACTCCGACCAGCAGGAGCAATCCACCGCTGATGCGCTGCACCCAGACCATATGCCTCCGGAATCGCTGGAACAGATCCAGGAACGTCTCGACGGCGTAGGCCGTCACCAGGAAGGGGACGGCCAGACCGGCTGAGTACCACGCCAGGAGAATCATCCCCCGTTGGAGGTCGGCCTGCGAGGCCGCGAGCCCCAGAATCCCACCGAGGATCGGACCGATGCAGGGGGTCCACCCTGCCCCGAACGCCATCCCAACCAGGACGGAGCCGAGGTAGCCGACCGGTTTCCGATCCAGGTGCACACGCTTGTCCCGGGACAGCAGGTCCAGTTTGAGGACGCCGAGGGTGTAGAGTCCAAAAATGATGATGAGGACCCCGCCGATCCGCGCCACCCACTCCTGGTAGTAGTTCAGCACCCGCCCGAGCGCAGTCGCACTCGCTCCCAAGAGGATGAAGACCAGAGAGAACCCGGAGACGAACAGCAGCGAATGCACCATGGCCATCCGCCGCCGGTTGGTCATTTCGTCGATCGTGAAGCCGGTGACGAATCCGAGGTAGGATGGAACGAGTGGGAGCACGCAGGGCGACAAGAAGCTGAGTAAGCCGCCAATGAAAGCTACCGCGGCACCGAGATTCGGAGATCCTTCCATCAGGAAGTCACCGAGGCTCGAAGGTCGGCAGCATCTCGCCCTCGGCAATCGGGACAGAGACCGAAGATTTCCACTCGATGGCGGCGATGCAAGAAAGTGTGTTCATCGGCTATCATATCGAGCATTCGCTCCAATCGTTCGTTGACGAACTCAACCACCTGTCCACACCGCTGGCAGACCAGGTGCTCGTGATGGGACCGTGTGGTCATCGACTCGAAGCGCCGGAAGCCCTCGCCAAAATCATGTTCACGAACCAGCCCACTCTCCACCAGGAGGTCCAACGTCCGGTACACCGTGGCGGTTCCCACTGTCACCCCTCGACGCTTCAAGTCTCGGCTGATTCCGTCCACGGACGGATGGTCAGGGGCGTGAAAGAGCACGTCCGCCACCTGAAGTCGCTGTCGCGTCACCGGAAGTCGCCGATCGCGAAGATAGCGCGTGAAGCGTTCACGCAGTTCGAGTGCCGAATCAGGCCTCGTCGTGGTCATCAGGGCTGGGAGAGGGAAACCAGGTGCTCGTTTCGACCGGAATCGGGGGCTCGGACTCCACACTCCGTCGCGGAACGAGATCGAGGAGTTCTTCGAGTGCCTCGAGGGGGCCGCTTCCGACCTCCTGGAATCCCCATTCGAAGCCCCCGCGCTGACGGCCCTTCACCAGGAGCGCGTACCGCGCGGTGTAGATGCGACGACGCTCCCCTTCGACGCGCGAAATGATCGCGGTGCCCAACTCCGTCGGCCCGCTATACAAGGTGCGGAACACCCAAACACCATCGATCTCTGCCGCCGGAAGAACCTCGCGCAATTCTGCCGCCAACCGATCCCACCCAGGACCGGAACCGGGGACGACCGGCGGCCGGATTAGCCCTGACGACATCGTTCCACGTAGGCACGGAGCACGTGCATGAAGTCTTGAGCGTTGGTGACAACTCCGTAGGCCTGGTGGGTTCCCCGATCGCGGAGTTTGCTGACGATGAATTCCGTCTGATCGACACAGATCGTCATGAGGTGGCGGGGTGCGCCACCGCGATGGAGATGATACGCCGGGAGCATGTTGCCCACCGCGATGGCATGGAGCGCCGTGGCGACAAAGATCGCCCCGGTTGCCTTCACCGTGTGCTCGCGCATCGCATCCTGTGCCTCGAGCACATCTGTGATCACCCCCGGCAGAGGTCCATCGTCACGAATCGAACCCGCCAGGACATACGGGATGCCCTCGGTGACCAACGCGTGCATGATGCCATTCGTGATCAGACCGGAGGCAACAGCAGCCTCGATCGAGCCGGCAGCCCGAACGCGGTTGATGGCACGCATGTGCAGGCCGTGCCCCCCGGTGGTGGGGCTACCCGTATGGCTCATACCCAATGTCGTACCAAAAATCGCCGCCTCGATATCGTGAACCGCGACGGCGTTCCCCGAGAGCACGGCCTGGACATACCCGTTCCGAATGAACCATTCGAAATCCGCCCGAGCCCTCGAATGCACGATTGCCGGTCCGGTCACCCAGAGGAGGTATCCGCCCTGTGAGCGTTCCTCCTCCAGGCGGTGAGCGAGGTCTTCATAATTGACCGGCCGCTCGCGACTGACCTCGGTAGACATGAATCCGAATTCGTTTCCGCTCGACCCGCTCCCGAGGAACCCCTGCGCGTGCACGACGATGCCCTCACTACCGTCTTCCGCCTGACCGATGGCCACCAACTCCCCACGGTGCACTCGACGTCCCTCGACCGTCTCCAGGCCATCCGGTCGATCGACCACGACACAGTCCATCCTGGGGCGACTGGGGCTCACCCACGTACCGTGGTGGAGGACGTAGGTGGGAAGGTTGGACGTTGCGAAGAACCCCTCCGGCATCACGCCGTCGGCGGGGGCCGGTTCGAACCGGGCCTCCGGTGCATCAGCGAACATTGGGTCCGCAAAATCGGGAGGGACCGGTGCAGGTTTGCTCATGGGGTAGCGTGAAGTCTAAGGCTCGACCGCACCCGCTTCAAGCGACCGGGTTGCGGTTGGCCCGTCAGAACCCGCAGACTTCTCCCATGCGCACCTGCCTCACCCTGCTTGCAACCATGACGACCGTCGTCAGCGGCCAGAATCCCAGCCGCCCGGACACGACTCAGACCGTGCGGTTGGCTGAGATCGCGGTCTCGGTGGCCCGGGGCCCTGACTCGCTCGGCGCGATCGCACACGCCGTCTCGCTCATTTCCACAAGAACCCTCCGCGTCGCTCAACCAGGATTGGGCCTCGACGAAGCCCTGACCACGGTACCCGGGGTGCATGTGGCGAACCGCTGGAACCAGTCTCTCGACCAGCGGCTCTCCATCCGCGGGTTCGGCAGCCGCGCCAACTTCGGGGTGCGGGGCGTCAAGATCCTGCTGGATGGGATCCCCCAGACCCTCCCGGATGGCCAGAGTCAGTTGACCAACGTCGACTTCGCGACACTGCAGCAAATCGAAGTCCTGCGCGGAACCTCCTCGGCTCTCCACGGCAATGCCTCCGGTGGGGTGCTGCTGCTCACCAGTGCCCCCATTACCCGAACAGGTGCCGGAATCCGGACCGAGGTCGGCTCGTTTGGCACGACCAAGTGGCTCGTGCGGGGCGGGAGCCGGAGCGAAAGAGGATGGGCAGGCGTCACGTTCTCCCGCCTACGGACTGACGGTTTTCGGGAACACAGCGCGGCCGACCTGCGGCAGGGCACTCTCAGTGGGACCTACCTTCACTCCGCGACAACGTCGATCTCCGCGCGGTTCGCCTTTGCCGACAATCCCAAAGCGGAGAATCCTGGAGCACTCACCTTCGATCAGGCCGCGGTAAACCCCGCAGCGGCTTCCCCCAACAACTTGGCCCGGGGAGCCGACAAGGACGTGTCACAACAACAGGTCTCCATCGCGCTACGCCACCGCGACCCTGCCGGATGGACGCTGACGGCATCGCTCTTCGGCTTGTGGCGGGACCTGAAGAACCCCCTGGCCACGCCCCCCCCGGGGCCTTTTTCGCAAACGGCCGGGACCTTCAATGCGATCGACCGTGTCGCGACAGGCGGACGGGTTGAGGCGATGGTCCCCCTCGGCTCACCCGCCGGACGACCGCTTGGACTCATCGTGGGCCTCGACGTCCAGCGCATGCGCGACGATCGGGAGAACCGGCGATCCGAGTCCGGGGTTCCAACCTCGGAAGTGCTCGCCCGTCAGCGGGAGGTCATCAGTGAAATGGGCCCGTTCGCCCAAGTCCGGTGGGTCGTTGGACCCAAGGTGAACCTCCGAGCGGGGGTCCGTTTCGACCGGATCGCCTTCGATGTCGAGGACCGGTTCCTCGGTGACGGCGAGGATCACAGTGGGTCGAGAGTGATGTCGGAACCGAGTGGGAGCATCGGGGCAACGTTCCAGCCGGCCGGTGACCTCACTCTCTACGGAACGATCGCGACATCGTTTGAAACCCCGACGAGCACCGAACTCGTCACGACCGCCACAGGCGGCGTGGGGCTGAACGCGGCACTCGGACCTCAACGGGCAACGGGACTCGAGCTCGGCACCCGGTGGCGCTCGGGCATCATGGCGGCTGAAGGGGCAGTGTTCACCAATCGAATCCGGCGGGCAATCGTCCAGGCTCGCGAACAGGATGGACGGGCGTTCTTCGCCAACGCCGGCTCACTGCACAACACCGGTTTCGAGGCCGCGGTCGCCCTTTCTCCCAACCCCACGACCGTGATCACGGGTGCATATACTTGGTCACAGGCGCGGTTCGGGGAGTACCGTCCACGAGACGGGACTAGCGTGGATACGCTCGATGGGAAGCACCTCGCAGGAATCCCAACACACTTTTTACGGCTGGGCCTCAGCCTACAACCGATGAGCGGGCTCGATGTGCTCGTGGATCATCTGATGAGTTCCGCCCTCTTCGCGGATGACCGGAATACCCTCGAAGTCCCGGGATGGGACGCTGGAGTGACGAACCTCCGCATGCAGTGGTCCGGAACGAGGGGGAGGATCACGCTCTCACCATTTGTCGCACTGATGAATGTGTTCGATCGCTCGCATATCGGGTCGGTGACGATCAACGGCTTCGGCGGACGCGTCCTCGAGCCGTCCCCGGGACGCTATGCGTACCTCGGCATCGACCTGGATTGGGGTGCGCGTTGATGCCCTAGAGCAGGGAAACCGGATCGCGATCCATCACGATCCGGATTCCACCATCCGTCCCCAATCGAGGGGCCACCGCCCGGACGATCGGACCGAGCGCTTCCGGTAATCCCTTCAGTAACACGTGCCACCTCCAACGATTCTTGATTCTGGCAACGGGACAAGGAGCGGGCCCAAGGACCTGGACCGCCAGCCCGTGCATCGTGGCAAGACCGTTACACCAATCCGCGAGAGCGGCTGCACGACGGCCGGCGTCCACCTCGACCGCACCCGACACGATGAGGTTCACGAGGGAGAGGTGCGGGGGGTAAGGTGGCGTTTCACGCAAACGGCGTTCCTCGTCGAGGAACCCGTTCGCATCATGCTTCGCCGCCCAGACCAGCGCGTGATGATCAGGACAGCGTGTCTGAATGATCACCTCCCCAGGTGCTGATCCTCTTCCAGCCCTACCCGCCACCTGGGTCAGCAACTGGAAGGTCCTTTCAGCCGAACGGAAGTCCGGCACATGAAGCGCCAAATCGGCGTCGATCACCCCCACCAGAGTAACCTCCGGCAAATCCAGGCCCTTGGCGATCATCTGTGTACCGATGAGAATGTCGATTTCCCTTCGTTCCATCGCCCCGAGAATGCGATGATGACTCCACTTCGCAGAAGTCGTGTCGAGGTCCATTCTCGACACGCGGGCCGCGGGGAATCGCTCACCGAGCAGGGCTTCGACTTGTTGTGTCCCGACACCTCGTGCGGCTTGGACCGGATGGCCACACGCGTCGCACCCCCCAGGCACCCGAGTCCGGTAATCACAATAGTGGCAACGGAGTTCCGTAGGGGACCGATGGAGTGTGAGGGAGATACTGCAGTCGGGACAGTGCGGAACCGTCCCACACGACCGGCACTGGAGATAGGACGAATATCCACGCCGGTTGAGCAGCAGAAGCGTTTGCTCTCCTCGGAGCAACGTCTCCCCCAGGGCTTCATCGAGCGCCTCGGACCATGGCACACTGCCGGTGGTCTCGGCCATCGACGCACTTCGCAGATCCACGAGTCGGACGGGGGGCAGCGGGCGCTCCATGATTCGGCGTGGCAAGTCGAGACGTACCATCCCCGGCCCGATCCGGCTGACGGACTCGAGCGAAGGGGTAGCGCTCCCGAGAATCCTTCGCGCGGCTTCATGCTTCGCGCGGACGGCGGCCACTTCGCGTGCGTGGTATCGGGGTGACTCCCCGTTCTTGTAGCTCCCTTCGTGCTCTTCATCCACGACGATGAGGCCAAGTCGCTCGACCGGCGCGAAGACCGCCGAACGGGCACCGACAGCCACACGGCGTTCGCCCCTGCGGAGCGCCCACCACGCGTCATTCCTCTCCCCGACCGAGAGAGCGCTGTGGAGCACCGCCACCGCATCGCCGAACATTCCTCTCACTCGACCCACCGTTTGAGGGGTCAGGGCGATTTCCGGAACCAGGAGGATGGCCCCCCGTCCATGCTCGAGGGCCTGCCTGATGGCCTCCAGATAGACCAGCGTCTTTCCGCTCCCCGTAACCCCGAAAAGCAGAGCTCCAGCGCCCGGTTCGAGCCTGGCGATCGACTCGACCGCACGGACCTGATCGGGCGTCAAGGAGCCAGGAGGGGGAGAGACCGGTTCCCCGGCAAAGGGGTCCCGCATTTCCTCCACCCGTTCTACGCTGACGTATCCCGAGGAGATCAACGTTCTGATGAGACTGTCGGAGAACCCCAGTTGCCCAACAAGATGACTCCAGGGCACCGTTCCCCCGTGTTGCTCCAGGACTCGATAGAGAGCCAACTGTCTCGGTCGTCTCGCAAACGCCCGGCCGCGTTCGAGGAGGGTGAGCGGATGACCCTTGAGGACGACCAGCCTCTGGGTGGAGAGTGCAGGTCCCGTCGAAGGAGGCAGAACTTCGAGGGCGATCGCTCCAACACGTACCAGTCGATCGGCGGCATCCCAGACGGACCGTCCCAGCGCTCGAGTCGCGGTGCCGACCGTACCAACTCCTCCCCGCCCGTTGAGCCACTGGACGAGGTCTCCCGCCACACCACCCACGGTAGTCGTCGAGAGGAGGCGCATCCGCACCGACGAGCGACCCCACATTCCTCCCGGTAGCATCGCCCGAAACGCGATCCCTGGCGGTGTTCCGTAGTACCGGGCCATCCACTCTCCCAACTGGAGCAGCGGGGTGTCGAGGGCGGGCTGTGTGTCAGGAACGGCCAGGATCGCCTTGGCCGGAACACCGGGTTCATCGACATCCGTTGCCGTGACGATCCCGATCAGTTCGCGACTGCGAACCGGAACGACCACGCGGCAACCCGGGACGACTCGATCCGCCAGCGATTCCGGAACCGAGTAGGTATAGGGATCGAAAACGGGAATGGGGAGAACGATCTTCGCATATCCGGCCGCCATAACGCAATCTAGCCGTCGGGACCCGAGGTCATGCGGTCAGGATGGAGTGCGTTCGGTGATCCCCAGACCTGGGCCGGTGGGAAGTTCGACACATCCTGCGTCCAGCGTGGCCCCGACATAGGGGTCATGGGCCAGGAGCGCCGCACCATCGAGGTCGACGAGATCAACTAGGGGCGCCACCTGGGCCATCGCGGTGATGCCGATCGACGATTCGATCATGCAGCCCACCATCACCATCAAATGATGCGCTCGGGCGGCATGGACTACGCGTACGGCCTCCCGCAAGCTCCCACACTTGGCGAGCTTGATGTTGACCCCGTCCACGCACCCTGCCAGCCGGGGAACGTCGGCGGCCACGTGACAACTCTCATCGACGATCACCGGGATGCGCGCATGCCGAGTGACCGTCGCGAGACCATTGAGGTCTGAGGCCGGCAACGGTTGTTCGAGAACGGTCACCCCATACTCTTCCAGGACCGGGAGCATCCGTACCGCTTGCTTGACGGTCCAGCCACAGTTGGCGTCGACCCGAAGCTCGCGGTCTGTTTCCTCCCGGATCGCGGTGAGGATCTCGAGGTCATTCCCTCCACCCAGCTTGACCTTCAGCACCGGATACTCGCTCGCCTCACGCACCTTCTTCCGGATCACCTCGGGTGTATCGATACCAATCGTGAACGTCGATACCGGAATCGTGGCGGGATCGAGCCCCCAGGACTTCCACGTGGGGACGCCAAGGTGCTTCCCGACGAGGTCGTGGAGCGCGGTGGAGAGTCCAGCACGGGCCGAAGCGTTCCCGGACAAGGCGCCGAGGAGTCGTCGTTCGGTCTCCTCGAGGTCAAAGGGATCGGAGGGAAGGACTTCACCATACACCTCGAGGGCGGAGAGGACGGACTCCGGGGTCTCCCCGTACACCAGTTGTGGTGTGGCCTCGCCGAGCCCCACTCGGCCATCGGCGTCTTTGACTCGGATGAGTACGGTTCGGATGTCCTCATGCTCCCCCCGGGCAATCCGGAATGGATGCCGGGTCCGGAGCGTGAGGATCTCCGTCTCGATCTGCAGGCGCTGGTTCACTCGGATCTCGGTGGTGCAGGCGAATCAGTGTACCCGGATGGAGTGCCAAACGGAAGCTGTGCAAGCGCGGTCAGATGCGCCACCACACCGTCTGCCAACCGATCGGGGCGGTAGCCGCCCTCCATCACGCTCACGACTGGGACCAATGGGAATCGCTCTCGGATGCGCTGGCTGAGTGTGGAATAGTCCTCCGGCTCCAAGGTGAACCCCCCGAGTGGGTCACCGGCCATGGCGTCGAACCCGGCGGAAATGACAATCAGATCCGGACTCCACTCACCCCCGGCAGCATCAATCGCGCTCCACAGCGCCGCAACGTATTCCGATCGTGGGCGCCCGGCCGGCATTGGGACATTGAAGATGTTGCCGACCCCACGCTCGTTGGCGGAACCGGTCCCCGGGTAGGCCGGCCATTGGTGGAGTGACACGTAGCGTATCGCAGGATCATGCTCCACCAAGGCTTGCGTTCCGTTCCCATGGTGCACGTCCCAGTCCACGATCAGGATCCGATGTCGGCCGAGCGATTGGGCATGGCGTGCGCCTATCACCGCGTTCGCGAGAAGACAAAACCCCATGGCACGCCGAGCCAGGGCATGATGGCCGGGTGGTCGAATGGCCGCGAAGGCGTCTTGCCCGTCGTGCGCACTCGTCACCGCGCCGAGCACGGCACCCACGGCCCCGAGGGCCGCGTCCCAGCTGGCGGCGCTCATGACCGTGTCTTGGTCGAGCATACCCCCGCCGGTGTTGGCCAGCCCCTCCAGACGTGTGAGGTACGCCGCTGGGTGCACTAGAAGCAGCGGGCCGCGTGGGGCTTTCGCGGCTTGTCTGACCTGGAAGCGGTCGTCATCCCTCAGGCGAGCGAGCAGAACCTGGAGGCGAGCTGGCGACTCGGGATGGCCACGACCGGTGTCGTGCCGAAGACAATCGGGATGGGTGAAGACAATCACCCGAAGGGGTCCCTGATCAGTAGACCGGGCGACGCCGTCTTCCCAGCATGATGAGTCCGGCGTTGGGGGCGAACTGAATATCCGCGAGCGTCGTCGAGTCCTCCGGGACCGCGGCGCCCCTGAACTTGACCACGTACTCGTCGGCGGAACGCTTGAGGCCGAGTGCGTCAAGGGCGAGTCGTTTCACGTCTTGGATTGGGGTGGTCGCGGTGAGACGCAACGTCACTGCATCCCAGACATCCATGACCGTGACCCGAACCGGTAGGGAGTCGCTCATGCTTGGGCCCGGGTCGCCGCCGGCACCTGCTGGTCCGAGGGCGGTAAGGTCGAGAGGAAACGCATCAGCGCCTGATCAAAGAGCAGCGTCGAAGCACGGACGCGAGTCTCCCCCTCGACCGGCCAGGCGGCTATGGCTATTTCCTCCCCACCCTGCCCGCGGAGGGTGAGGAATGTGGGTCCTTCGTGTTCCGGGTACGCCCCATGCCGAGGTACTCGTTCCGCAAAGAACGCTTTGGCCCGAGAGAGAACGGCGGCGGGATCGAGGGAGGTTCGTTGCTCGTGTACCATGGCTCAATTCCCTAGCTGATTCGGTCTTGGAGATAGGCGCCGACCTCTGCAAGTGCGACACGCTCCTGGGACATCGAGTCCCGGTCACGCACGGTCACCTGCTGATCCTCGGCCGTCTGCCCGTCAATGGTGACACAGAAGGGGGTCCCGGCCTCGTCCATCCTCCGATAACGGCGTCCAATGGCCCCACTCTCATCATAGAAGCAGGGAAAGCGTTTCTGCAGGTCTTCATAGAGAGTGCGGGCTGTTTCGGGCATCCCGTCCTTCTTGACGAGTGGGAGCACTGCCGCCTTCAGCGGGGCAATGCGCGGGTGGAACCCGAGGACGACCCTGGTCTCACCCTCCACCACTTCCTCTCGGTAGGCATCGGCCAGCAGCGTGAGGGCGATCCTGTCAGCTCCCGCCGAGGTCTCGATGATGAAGGGGAGGTATCTGGCATTGGCGGCCTGATCGAAATACTCCAGTTTCTTCCCCGAGAGTTCCTGGTGCTGCCTGAGGTCGAAGTCCCCGCGATTATGGATCCCTTCGATCTCGTGCCAGCCGAAGGGGAACTCGTACTCGATATCGAACGCGGCGGATGCGTAGTGGGCCAGCTCATCCGGGGTGTGCTGATGCCAACGCAGGCGTTCTGCGGGGAGCCCGATCTGGTGGTACCATGACATCCGGAGCTCTCGCCAGACCTCAAACCACTCACCGTCGGACCCCGGGGTGACGAAGAACTGCATTTCCATCTGCTCGAATTCGCGGGTCCGGAACGTGAAGTTCCCCGGTGTGATCTCGTTGCGGAATGCCTTGCCGATTTGTGCGATCCCAAAGGGGACACGCTGCCGGGAACTCTGCAGGACGTTGAGGTAGTTGACGTAGATGCCCTGCGCCGTCTCGGGTCGGAGGTAGACGACCGCCGCCGAATCCTCGACCGGACCGAGGAAGGTCTTGAACATCAGATTGAATTGGCGAGGTTCGGTGAGATCGCAGTCCTGGTGCTCCCCGGGCGACTTGGACGGTTTCCTGGGACAAGACGCTTCGCTCAGTTGGTCGGCACGAAACCGGGCCTTGCAGGCGCGACAATCCACCAGCGGATCCGAAAAATTCTGCACGTGTTGAGACGCTTCCCAGACCCGCGGATCCATGAGGATGGCTGCATCCAACCCTTCCACATCCTCGCGCCGGACCATGGCGCGCCACCACTGTTCCTTCAGGTTCCTCTTCAATTCGACCCCGAGAGGTCCATAGTCCCACACGGAACCAAGACCGCCGTAAATCTCGCTCGATTGGAAGATGAACCCCCGGCGTTTGGCCAAGGATACGAGTTTCTCCATCACGTTGATGCTCGCCATCCTCATCCTGCCGTGTAAGGAATGATCTGGTCCCGGCGCGTGCCGACGCTCACGTACTCAATGGGCACCCCAACGAGTTCCTGCATCCGATCGAGATAGTGTCGGGCGGGGGACGGGAGGTCCGCCAACCGAGTGACCTGGGTGATCGGCTCTCCCCAACCGGGGAGAGTCTCATAGACCGGCCGCACGGCTGAAAGTCCCGCAACGTCGGCAGGAACTTCGGTCGTACGTTCTCCGTCGATCTCATACGCGACCGCCACTGGAATCTCGTCGATCGTGTCCAGCACGTCGAGCTTCGTCACCGCGAGATGAGACAGACCGTTGACTCGGGCGGAGTACCGCACCACCGGTGTATCGAACCAGCCACAGCGGCGAGGACGTCCCGTCACCGACCCGAATTCGCCCCCGAGGGTCCGCAGTCGTTCCTGCCACGGAGCCTCCGCTTCGGTGGGAAGGGGGCCGTTCCCGACACGGGTCGTATAGGCTTTGACGATTCCCAACACGGCGTCGATGCAGGTGGGGCCGATGCCCGCCCCGACGGCGGCGCCGCCTGCGGTGGTGTTCGAGGAGGTCACGAAGGGATAGGTGCCGTGATCGACATCGAGCATGGCCCCTTGGGCGCCTTCCAACACGACCTTCCCCCCCGATTGGATCACGCGGTAGATGTGCAGTCCCGTATCGGCAACCATGCCGAGGATCCTCGGAGTGAAGGATTCGAGCAACCCCATATGCTCATCCAGGCTGGCGCGCTCCTCCGAACCGAGCAGCCCGAGGAGGTCGTTCGAGCGATCGATCCACATCGCCAGGCGAGGGCGGAGCGCGATGAGGTCGCGCAGGTCACCCACCCGAAGGCCGCGCCGCCCGTACTTGTCTTCGTATGCCGGACCGATGCCCCGGCCTGTGGTTCCGATCCGCTGGCCGCGTTCATGGGCACGATCGAGGAGTTTGTGGTAGGGGAGGACGAGGTGAGCACGTTCCGAAACGAGAACCCGACCCTCCGTGGCGATCCCGCTTCGGTCGAGATGATCAAGTTCTCCGAAGAACGTCTCGAGGTCGAGGACGATGCCATTGCCAAGCACACACCGAGGCCCTGGATGGAGGATGCCTGACGGCAGTTGCTTGAGGATGAACTCGTCCTGGCCAATCACGACCGTATGACCGGCGTTCGCACCACCTTGGTAGCGAACGACCATATCGGCCTGCTCGGCCAATACATCGACGAGCTTGCCCTTGCCTTCGTCACCCCATTGGGCCCCGACGACGACGACACAGCGGCGGTCAACTTCGAACATCTGGTTCCCTCGCTATCCAACAAAAAAGGCCCCGGAGGGCCCGCCGAATCTCCGGCGAAGGGTAGCTTTGGTCCGGCCAAAGATCAATCCGTCTAGGCCCCCTTCTTTCCGCCCTTCCCGTCCGCCGCTCCCGCCATCTTGGCCGTCTCCTTTGAGATGGCCCCCGCCGACTGGAGGGCGGCGACCGAAGCAGCGAATGTCGACATCTCGTCCTTCCCGTCGGCCATGATGGGGAGCACGTCTGCCGCGGTCTTGGCGGGATCCTGAAGCACCTCCTTCACCGTGTCGGTTGCCGTGAGCGCTTCAATCGCGACGACTCTCCCATCCCCGCCCTTCCTGGGAAGTAAACGGTGAGCGACGATACCACCCAACGCCGTCCCGAAGCGGACTCGGCCCAACTCGCGTTCGTCTCCGGGCAACAGAGCCAGCATCATGGAAATCGCAGATACCACGTCGTGTGTGGGGATCACGCCGATAATCAAGCGTCCACTTTCGACGCCTTTGATGGCGAGATCGATCGACTCGGGGTCGATGAGGTCGCCAAGGACGACCACGTCCGGATCCTGCCTGAGAGCGGCCCGAAGTCCAATTTCGGTCGTCTCCGTGTCCACCCCAACCTCGCGTTGGGTAATGGAACTCTTGAGATCGCGATGGAGAAACTCGATCGGATCCTCAATGATGATGATGTGGCGCTCGTGGTTCGTATTGATGTGGTTGACCATCGCGGCAACCGTCGAACTCTTCCCACTTCCGCTGACTCCGCACACCAGCACCAATCCGGCCTCGAGCTCGGCGAGTTGTTGCACAACGGGAGGAAGTTCGAGCGACTCGAGCGTCGGCAGCGTGAAGGGGATCACCCGCATCACGATCATGAAGGACGACCGCTGGCGCAGAATGTTGATCCGGAACCGCCCAACCCCGGGGAGTCCCCAGCTGCAGTCGTAGTCGCGGAGTTCCTCGAGGTGTTCCCGAATGGTATCCGACGCGACGAAACGGGAGGCGATCTCCCGAGTCTGGTCGGGGGTGAGCCGCTGCTTGGTGAGCGGCACCAGCTTGCCGTCGATCCGGGCACGAAAAACATCGCCGGCCTTGATGTGCAGGTCGGATGCACCCCGCTCGACGGCGGTCTTGATGATCTGTTCGACTCGAGCACCCGCCATCTAGCCCTCCTTCCGGGGAAGGAACCCCATCCGTGACTTGACCTCCTTGAGGGTCTCGCGCGCCAGTCGCTGCGCACGATCGGCACCCTCCCCGATGATTTCGTCAACCTCTGCCGGACTCTCCCGCAGAGTCGTGAAACGCTCACGGATCGGCGTCAACGTCTCGGAGATCCGATCGGCCAGAACACGTTTGCAATCCAGGCAGCCCCATCCGGCACTGCGGCAGTTGCCAGCCACCAGTTCGACGGTGTCGGGGGAACTGAAATGTTTGTGCAGATCGAAAATATTGCAGACCTCTGGTGTGCCGGGGTCCTTGCGGGTGACGCGCGCCGGGTCCGTAACAGCGGGACGAAGCTTGCCCCAAATATCCTCCGGGGGGTCGGTCAGACCAATCGTGTTCCCCAGACTCTTCGACATCTTCGCCTGCCCATCGAGACCTACGATCCGCTTTGCGGTAGTCAGCAGCGCTTGCGGTTCAGGCAAGAACGGGTCGTCCCCCGCGAACTGTGCGTTCCAACGACGGGCGACCTCACGTGTCAATTCGAGGTGCTGGAGTTGATCCTCGCCGACTGGGACGGCTTCCGCACGGTAGAGCAGGATGTCGGCGGCTTGCAGAACCGGGTAGGCGAATAGCCCTGCGGGCACACTCTCGAGTCGCTGGCTCTTATCTTTGAACTGCGTCATCCTCTCGAGTTCACCGAGCGGTGCCACCGTGGTCAGAAGCCACTGCAACTCAGTGTGTTCCGGCACATGTGACTGGACGAACACGATGGATCGCTGGGGGTCGATCCCACACGCGAGCAGGCTCATGACCATTTCCCGTGTGCGCTCGGCAAGGATGGTGGAGTCGTACGGGAACGTGACGGCGTGAAGATCGACGATACAATAGTGACAATCGTACCGGTCCTGGAGTGCGACCCAGTTCTGGACCGCCCCAAGCCAGTTACCGATGTGGAGCTCGCCCGAGGGCTGAACGCCAGAGAAGACGCGTCGCACACGCCCAAGCTAGCGAGCCGGAATGAACGCCGCAAGATGAATGCAATCAAAGACTTACTGAAAGCTTCCGAGCAAGCCGCTCGGCATGCCGTCGACTTCCTTCGGGGCGTGCCCCGACCGTCCGACCCCAAGCAATGGGCTGTCAAAGGCCCCAATGACTTCGTCACTGAAATCGATCGCCACGCCGAATCTCTGATCCGGGGAGTCCTGTTGGAAGCGACCCCGGGAGCGACCATTCTGGGAGAGGAGTTGTCACCCGACGCCGATCTCGATGCCCTCACGTGGATCATCGATCCCCTCGATGGAACGACCAACTTCCTCCATGGATACCCCGCCTCGGCGGTTTCGATTGCCGCCGCCATCAACGGGGTCGTCGAGGTGGGCGTGGTCCATCGTCTCGAACCCGACCTGTGCTACCGGGCGGTTCGTGGCGGGGGGGCGTGGGACGACGACGGCCCCCTGGAGATCTCCACCAGGGATACACCGGCTCATGCACTGATCGGGACCGGTTTTCCCTTCAAGCGCCCCGAAGCGCTTCCCGAGTATCTAGCCCAGTTTCGTCAGATCCTGCTGGGCAGCAGCGGTATCCGTCGCGCAGGATCGGCGGCGCTCGACCTCGCGGACGTCGCCGCAGGGAGGTTTGACGGGTTCTGGGAGGTGAGTCTCGCTCCCTGGGATGTGGCTGCAGGCGCCCTGCTGGTTCGCGAGGCGGGAGGAGTGGTCACCGATCTTGCGGGGAAAGAACTCCAGGTGGGGCATGGTCCGGTCGTTGCCGGGAACCCGACGATCCACCATTGGCTGCTGAACATCGTGGGGACACGAGATCCGCTTCCCTGAGGGGACTCAGACGGTCGTGAGAATGCGGGGTCCCTCGGCGAGAATCGCCACGGTGTGCTCGAAGTGTGCCGCAAGGGACCCATCGGTCGTCACCACGGTCCATCGATCTCCGAGGGTGCGTGTGGTGAAGGCACCAGCCGTGATCATCGGCTCGATGGCGATGGTCATCCCTTCGAGCAAACGCGGACCCCGCTTGGGAGCTCCATAGTTCGGCACCTGGGGTTCTTCGTGGAAACGACTTCCGATCCCATGCCCCACGAGTTCCCGGACGACCCCGAACCCCTCCGCCTCGGCCACCTGCTGAACGGCATGCCCGATATCACCCACGTGGTTCCCCAGCGTGGCAGCTGCGATCCCGGCATGCAAGGCAGCCTCGGTTGTCTCGAGCAGCGAGCGGGCCGCCGGGTTGATTTCCCCCACCGGAATCGTGGTGGCGCTATCGGCGTGGAGTCCATCACACTCCACGCCGACGTCGACACTCACCACGCTCCCCTCACGGAGAACCCGCCGGGGTGAGGGGATGCCATGTACGATCTCTTCGTTGATCGAAGTGCAGAGGGTCTTGGGAAAGCCGTAGAGGCCCTTGAAGGAAGGGCGCGCCCCAGCATGCGATCGAATGAACTCTTCGGCCGCTGCATCGAGGTCCTCGGTGGAAACACCGGGTTTCGTCAAAGAACGGACCAAGGCCAGCGTCTCGGCCACGATCCGTCCGGCCCTTGCCATGATGTCGATCTCACGACTGGACTTGAGGGTGATCACGACGACGCCTCGAGGACTTCCGCGATGCGTTCCGCCACCGCTTCGACGCTTCCCTGGGCAGGGATCCGGCTCACGCCAATCCGGTCGTCGTACCAAGCAAGGACTGGGGCGGTCTGGGATCGGTACGCCTGCAGTCGACGTACCACTGCCTCGGGCGCATCGTCGGCTCGGTCTTCGAGATCACGACGGCGATCGATGCGCTCGAGGACCTCCTCGTCAGAAACATCCAGAAAAATGACTCGATCGAGTTGACGGCCGAGTTGTGACAACAGCGCCTCGACCCCTTCGGCCTGCGGTACGGTTCGCACCACGCCGTCGAGGATCACGCCGTCGCGGGCGGAGGGAAGCAGGAGTTGATCCCGGACGATCCCAAGAATGATGTCATCGCTCACCAGGCCACCGGACTCCATGATGGCCTTGGCATCGAGCCCCAACGGTGTCTCACGGGCAACGGCATCCCGCAAGAGGTCACCCGTGGCGAAGCGTGGGAGACCGGTGCGTTGAGAGAGGAGTGCCCCCTGGGTGCCCTTCCCGGCACCCGGTGGGCCCAGCAGGAGAATATCCAATGGACGTCGCCCTAGATGAAGCGCTGACGCCCGCGGAACTTGACCCGACCCGCTTTCATGAAGCTGTCGTACTTCCGCAGGGTCCGGTGCTGTTCGACCTGGGAGATGGTATCCAGAAGCACACCCACGATGATGAGGATCGACGTGCCACCGAAGGATGCCTGGAACGACTCGAAGCCCACGCGCTGCGATATGACGATCGGAGCCAGGGCAACGAAGGCGAGGAACAGCGCCCCAGGAAGGGTGACCCGGGCCAGCACCTGGTCGATATAGTCGGCCGTCGCGGATCCCGGGCGAACGCCGGGGACGAACGCGCCTTGTTTCTTGAGGTTCTCCGACAGGTCGACGGAACTGAAAATGATCGAAGTGTAGAAATAGCTGAAGAGCACGATCATGCCGCCGAACGTGATGTTATACCAGAATCCGCCTGGCGTGAACGCGTTCGAGATCTCCATGAGCAGTGGCTGTTTGGTAAACTGTGCCACCGTTCCAGGGACGATGATGATCGTTTGCGCGAAGATGATCGGCATCACGCCGGCCGTGATCAAGCGGATGGGGATGAAGGTCTTCTGTCCCTCCTGGACCCGCCCTCGCCCCATCACCTTCCGGGGAATCTGGATAGGGATCCGGCGTGCCGCGATGGTCATTCCCGTGACGGCGGCGATCGATGCCAAGGCCGTCGTGAGGAGCACGATACCGCCCGGCACCGACACGACTCCGTCCCGGATGAACTGGACGAGCTGGACCACTGTCGGCCAACTCGCCTCGAGAATGGAGATGGTGATCAGCAGACTCATCCCATTCCCAATTCCCCGTTCGGTGATCTGCTCGCCCAGCCACATCACGAAAATCGCACCGGAGGTGAGAATGGTCACCATGACCATCCTCGATACGGGGTTCGCCCCGGGCATGGCGTTTGGGATGCTCTCGGTGAAGAGAGTGAAGGTGTAGGCCTGAGACACCGAGATGAACACGGCCATGTACCGTGTCCACTGGGTCAGTTTCTTCCTGCCCTCCTCGTCCTTCTGCATCTTGCTGACCGTGGGCACCATGCCGCCGGCCAACTGGAAGATGATCGAGGCCGAGATGTACGGCATGATCCCGAGCGCGAACACGGTTGCTCGGGAGAGACCCCCACCCAGCGCATCGTAGAGTCCGAAAAATCCAGCCGCGGCCGAGTTCGAGATGAAGGCCGCGAGGGCGGGGACGTTCACCCCGGGCGCGGCGATATGGGCGCCCACCCGGTAGATGAAAATGGCGAACAGCGTGAAGAGGATCTTCGACTTGAGCTCTTCGTCCATCGAAAACGCCTGAGCGCGCGGCCCCGTCATCAGCCTTCGACCGTCCCGCCGGCCGCCTCCACCTTCGACTTCGCCGTGGCGGAGTACCTCACACCGCGCACGGCATAAGCCCGGCCCGCATCACCGACCCCCAGGAGCTTCACCGGACGATCGGGCTCTGCAATGAGCCCTGACGCATAGAGTGTGGCCGGAGTGATCTCGGTCCCACCCATCCGGGTCAGGTCCCTGAGGTTCACGACCTGATTGGCCACCTTGAAGGGGTTGGTGAACCCTCGCTTCGGGAGACGCCGGTACATGGGCATCTGACCCCCTTCGAAGCCTGGGTTGGTCGACCCACCACTCCGGGCCTTGTGACCCTTGGACCCACGACCGGATGTCTTGCCCTTCCCGCTCCCTGGTCCCCGTCCAACGCGCATCCGATTCCGACGGGAACCGGGAGCGGGTCGAAGGTTCGACAGGGTGACGGGACGCGTTTCTTCTTTTTCCGACACTACGCCTCCCCGACCGGCGTCACCTCGATGAGGTGCCGGACTTTGATGAGCATCCCCCGGATTGACGGGGTATCCTGAACCACGATGGACTGCTGATGGTGTCGGAGCCCGATGGAGGCGAGGGTTCGCCGCATGGAATCCGAATGACCACTACTCGATCGTACCTGCTTCACCTGAAGGCCCTTCTTCGACGGCTCCTTCGGCAGCACGGCGGCGTGGGCTCGCGGCCCCTGCCTTCCCACGACGGGACGCCTCCCCATGGTTACCGATCCTCCTGGCGCGGCCGGTAAGCGATCGCGGAAACCTCGGTGCCACGCTCCGATGCGACCTGCTGCACCGTGACCAGCGTACGCAGTCCCCTCATCGTGGCGCGCAACTGGTTGTGAGGGTTCGTGGTTCCCAAACATTTCGTGAGCACATCGGTGATTCCGGCGCACTCGAGTACCGCACGTACAGGACCGCCAGCGATGATGCCGGTCCCGGTCGCGGCAGGCTTGAGCAACACACGACCCGCTCCATGATGCCCAATGATCTCGTGAGGGATCGTCGTCCCGACCCGCGGGACATCGACCATCTCCTTCCGGGCGCCCTCGACGGCTTTCCGTACCGCCTCGGACACTTCGTTGGCCTTTCCAGTGGCCACTCCCACCTTCCCCTTCCCGTCACCGACCGCGACGAGTGCGTTGAACGAGAACCGGCGACCACCTTTGACCACCTTGGCGACGCGATTGATATCGACAACCTTTTCGATCAACTCGCTCCCCTCGGCACGGTCACGCCGCTGGCCTCGATCTCCGCCTCCGCTTCGACGACGCCCACCACCCGCACCTCCGCCACCACTCCCACCTCTTCCGCGCTGAGGTTGGCTCGGCTTGGGATGCCCAGGCGTCCTGGTCGGATCCATCGAGGGGGCTTCCGTCGTATCACTCATCAGAACTCCAATCCGCCTTCACGCGCACCCTCGGCCACCGCCTTGATGCGCCCGTGGTAACGATACCCGGCCCGATCGAAGACCACCTTGGTGACCCCCGCTTCCCGGGCCTTCGCAGCAAGCAGCTTTCCCACCGCCTTGCTCTTGCCGATCTTGCCAGCGCCGTCGGGCTCGCACCCGTCGGTCAGGTCCGACACACCCAGAAGCACCACGCCGCGATCGTC
>QKDC01000011.1 GCA_003246755.1 Gemmatimonadota bacterium
AGCGTTACCGGAACCGAAAACGCCCTGTTGGCGGCGGTCGCCGCGGAGGGAGACACGGTTCTTCGGAACGCCGCAAGCGAACCGCACGTCCAGGACCTGGCCCGGATGCTGGTATCCCTGGGGGCAGAGATCGAGGGCATCGGCACCAACGTTTATCGAATCCGAGGAGGTCATCCTCTGCGGGGGGCGCCATTCGAGATCGGTCCCGACCACATCGAGGTCGCCAGTTTCATTGGGCTGGCCGCAGTCACCAATAGTGCCCTTACGATTGATGGTGTCAGGGGGGAAGATCTGCGGAGCATTCTCCTGGGCTTCGATCGCCTGGGAGTCCGTCCCCGCCTCGATGGCACGCGTCTGACAATCGACGACAATCAGGAGCGTCGCGTGCGCCCCGACCTTGGCGATCACATCCCAAAACTCGAGGATGGACCCTGGCCCGCTTTCCCCGCTGATGCGGTCTCAATCGCCCTCGTGACCGCAACACAGAGTGAGGGACAGATCCTCATCTTCGAGAAGATGTTCGAATCGCGGCTCTACTTTGTCGACAAACTGATCGGCATGGGTGCCAGAATCGTTCTCTGCGACCCACATCGTGCCGTGGTGTCGGGTCCTTCCCGCTTGCGCGGAGGGACCGTCGAGTCGCCCGATATCCGGGCCGGGATGGCCATGCTTCTCGCCTCACTCGCCGCCGAGGGTGAGAGTGTGATCAACAATGTCGGGCAGATCGACCGGGGGTATGAACGTATCGACGAGCGGCTCACGGCTCTTGGCGCCGAGATCCAGCGAGTCGAGTGATCCGTTGCTCACCGAGTCGCCCGTGGCAGGTTGGGGCCCTCGGTTCGAGCTGGATGACTGGCGGGCGAGGTTCGGGGTCATCGCGGGTATTACCGGTCGAGGGGAGGCCAATGATCCCTTCGACTTTGCGCTGGGCGAGTCCCCCCCAGCGCTGGTCCTCGACAGGTGGGCCCGGCTCCAGAGCGAGTGCGGAGCCAGTGGAGCAGTAGTCTCCCGCCAACTCCACGGCATTGGGGTCGAGTGGCACTCGGGACGGAGCAACGGCCTCCGAATTCTCGACGGGAAAGACGGCCACGCCACATCGACTCCCGGTCTCCTCATCGCGGTCACCGTCGCCGACTGCATCCCGGTGTTTCTCCACGATCCGACGACGAGGAGCATTGCCCTCCTGCATGCCGGGTGGCGGGGGACTGCGGCGGGGGTGCTCCGTGCAGGTATCCGATTGCTGGAGGCGCAAGCGGGCATTTCGGTCGAAGACCTCGTAATGCACTGCGGGCCAGGTATTTGTGGATCGTGCTATGAGGTAGGACCCGAAGTCCGGCGGGCGATTCTGCCGGAAGGGGAAGGGGGCTTTTCGAGCTGTGTCGACCTCAGGGCCGAGCTGGCGCGGCAGGGGCGGGCCGCTGGGGTTCGGGGCCTCACCCGCTCCACAATGTGTACCAAACACCATCATGACTCGTTCTTTAGCCATAGAGGCTCGGCGGGAACCGATGGGAGGATGGTTGCCTACATGATGCTCCTGCCATAAGGTTCTCTCCCGGGCAGCGAGATACGATTCCAGACAGGTGGAGCACCGAGGGAAATGAAAACACTGAGGATATGTGCCATAGGATTACTCCTGGGAGGAATCCCAGCCTGCGGGTTCGGTGACGTGACCGACGGATTTGCCCCGTTTATCACCATCACCTCGCCAGTGGAGGCCGAGGTCGCCAACGTCGTGAGCTTCTCGGCCAACGTCATCGATGAGACGGGTGTTGCGAAAGTCACGTTTCTCGTGGACGGAGCCGTCTTGGCAGATGACCTCGAGGAGCCCTACACGACCTCGTGGGATACCACGCTGCTGGAGGACGGTGTGCACCTACTCCAGGTGAAGGCAGAGGACCTCTCCGGCAACAAGTCCAGCGTCAGCAAGGGCGTGACGGTCAAGAACACCAAGAACTGAGCCGGACTGCCAGTCGGGTGTCCCGACCGGGAACCCGGGCGGGGCGGTCTTCCCGGGATTGACGGCCAGAAACCGGGGGGATACCTTTCAGCGCTGTTGGGGAACGGAGCAAGTCTTGCCGAGTGATGTGGGGTGTTCCCCCACATTTTTTTTACTACGAACTTGTGGTGCCGCCCGGACGATGACGCAGTTCCCCGAGGTGGCGTGGCGTCTCGCGGAAGCTCGTGAGCGCGCGGTGCCTATGGAGAAATTCACCGGAGCGACCAGGTAGCTGGCGAGGCCTGGGAGCGGTCATGCGACGAGGAGAAGCGGTATGGCAGGATCCGCAGAGATGTTGGCGGCTTTTCGAGAACTCAGCGCGACCAAACAGTTGGAGCGCAGCGAGTTGCTTGCGCTGCTCAACGATGGGATTCACGCGGCCCTCGCGCGGAAATATGGGCCCGGCGTCAAGTTCGAACTCACGGTGGACGAGCTTCAGGGGATCTTGCGCGTCGTCCGGCTCCGTCATGTGGTCGACGAAGTGGAAGACGACAGTTGGCAGGTCAGTGTGGAAGAGGCGCAGTTCGTGGACCCGGAATTCGAGGTTGGTGACGTCCTGGAAGAAGATGTTCCCTTTGAGGCATTTGGCCGCTTGGCGGTCCAGGCAGCGAAGCAACGGATTATCCAGCGAGTGCGCGAGGGTGAACGCACCAAGATCCGCGAGGAGTTCGGCGACAAGATCGGGGAGTTGTTACCCGGGGAGATCCAGCAAATCGAACGCGGCAAACTGGTGCTCCTCCTTCCGCGGTTCAGGGAGGCCGAGGCGATCATCCCGTATCGGGAGCAGAACCACCGTGAGCATTTCCATCAAGGCGACACGATGCGGGCGGTTCTCAAGCGACTGGAAGAGACCCCCAAAGGGCCCCGCCTGATTCTCTCCCGGGCAGATCCGCTGTTCGTGGCGGCCTTGTTCAAGCTCGAAGTTCCTGAAATCGCCCAGGGGATCGTGGAGATCAGGGCAATCGCACGAGAGGTTGGCAGCCGGACCAAGGTGGCGGTGATTTCCAAGGACGATGCCATTGACCCCGTTGGGGCCTGTGTTGGTCTCAAGGGATCGCGGGTACAGGCGGTCGTGAATGAATTGAGTGGCGAGCGGATCGACATCGTTCCGTGGTCACCCGACCCCGAGCGGTTCGCGAGACTGTCGCTCGCCCCGGCGCGGGTGGCGAAGGTCTTTTCCGATCCCGAAACCAAGACCATCCAAGCGGTCGTCGACGAAGATCAACTCTCCCTCGCGATCGGCCGGAATGGACAGAACGTTCGGCTGGCTTCAGAGCTCACGGGTTGGAAGATCGATCTCTATTCCAGTCGTGAATGGCTTGAGCGAGGAGGAGAGGGCCCCCTCTTCGCCCTCCCGCCACTCGCGGAAGAAGATGTCGTGAGTCAGGTTCCGCTGGCGGAGATGAAGGGCCTGAGTCCTGAGCTTCTGAAAGTGCTCCATGGTGCCAAGTACGCCCTTCTGACCGACGTCCTGGATCTCGAGCGGCCGGACATGCTCAAGCTCGAAGGCATGACGGAGGACCTCGCTGACCAGCTCCTCGGGTTTTTGGCGGAACTCGAAGCCGAAGGCGCGGAGGCGGCCGCCTCGAGTGGTGGAGACCTGGAGGGGACGTTGACCCCGACCCCCCCCGATGGCGAGGAACCGCCCGCTGCGTGAGCAGTCTGCTCCGTCTGCTCGGACTTGGCCTTCGAGGAGGGAACCTGATCGTCGGAGTCGATGGGGTGCGATCCGCCATCCAGCAGGGCATGTGCCGGTGCGTGGTCGTGGCCTCGGACGCATCCGGCCGTGTCGGGGACAAGGTGGTTCGGTTGGCGGATGGGAAGAAGGTCCCGCGCATCGTCGGGCCCGATGCGCTGACGATGGGGCGGGCGCTCGGCCGGCCCCCGGTGATGGCAGTGGGCGTACTCGATTCGGCGCTGGCCAGTGGCGTGCTGCGACTCAGCGAATCCGAAGCGTGATGGAGGATGTTGCGTGGTAAAGACGAAAGTGCAGGATCTGGCCAAGGAATTCGGTATCACACCCGCGGAACTGCTTCCCGTTCTGCGGGATATGGGTGTCACGGTTCGGGGGGCGTCCTCCGCGCTGGATGACGGTCAGGTCGCCGCCGTTCGTGTGCGATGGGAGCGCGAGAAGCGGCGAGCTGCCGCGCCTGCGAAGGCCAAGAAGGGCACCCGCCGACGCAAGACGGCTGCACCACCACCAGAGCCCACGCCTCCTCCGGCCCGACCTGGGCGAAGAAGGAGAACGGCGGCGGACGTCGCCGAAGCGGAGGCCGCCGCGCAAGCGGAAGCGGCTCTGGCTGCCGAGGAAGCACTGGCGTTCGAGCGTGAGAAGGTTCTTCCCTTCGAAGCGGGACCCTCCCACGAGGCTCCGGCCAGGCCCTCGATCGAGGAGCGGGCCAAGGCGCTCTTCAAGGATCTGCCGGCCCCGGTGGTCGAAGAGCCCAGCCCCGCCGAAGAAGTAGGCCCACCGACGGCCGACGTGCCCCAAGCGGAGGCTTCCTCTCCAGTGAGCCCGGCCCCCGCTGAGCCGGCAGCCCCGGAGCAAGAGGAGACGCCGGCAGCCAGCAAGCCTCGCAAGCCATTCATTCCACCCCGGGTCCGCCGTCCTCCCGGAGGACCACGGCCGGTCTTCAGTTCTGCCAGTCCGGTGCCTCCGCGAACGCCGCGTACCACCCCCGATCGTGCTGCGCCCCCTGCCAAGGGAGGCGGCCGCAAGAAGGGGCGGAAGGGCCGGCGGCCGGATGTCGATCAGGATGCGGTGCAGGCCAACATTCTCAAGACCCTTGCGGGGATGCGGGGAAGTGGCTCGCGACGACGAGGACGATCAGAGGAACCAAGCTATCGCGAGATGATGGCTGGCCGAGCCGCGGAGGAGAAGGAACTCGAGCGTACTCGGATTCGCGTCAACGAGTTCATCTCGGTGTCGGAACTCGCGGAAATCATGAAGATCCCCCCGAGCCAGATTGTCCAGTTCGCTTTCAAGGAACTCGGGCTCATGGTCACCATGAATCAGCGTCTCGATTTTGACCAGATCGAGTTGATGGCCAGCGCGTTTGGCTTCGAGGCCGTTCGTGAAGACGAGTACATGGCGGATGTGGCCCCGGCCGAAGTGGAAGACGAGGGCGAACGCGTTCCCCGGTCCCCCGTTGTCACGATCATGGGGCATGTCGATCACGGGAAGACGTCCCTTCTCGATTACATCCGGAAGGCGAGTATCGTCGAGGGTGAGGCCGGCGGTATCACGCAACACATCGGCGCCTACCATGTCGACCTTCCTGGCGACAGGGCCGTGACGTTCCTCGACACCCCCGGACACGAGGCGTTTACCGCCATGCGCGCTCGTGGCGCTCAAGTCACCGATCTGGTGGTGCTGGTGGTGGCGGCCGACGATCAGGTCATGCCCCAGACGATCGAGGCGATCAGCCACGCCAAGAACGCCGGGGTGCCTCTCGTCGTGGCGATCAACAAGATCGACCTGCCGACGGCGAACGTTGCCAAAGTGAAGCAGGACTTGCTCCAGCACAGCGTGGTGCTCGAGGAGTTTGGCGGCAACGTGCTTTCGGCCGAACTGTCCGCCAAGACGGGTAAGGGTGTTGATGCGCTCCTGGATCAGATCCTCCTCCAGGCCGAAATCCTCGATCTCAAAGCGGGCACCACAGGATCCGCTCAGGGCACGGTCCTGGAGGCGACCCTCGACCCAGGGAAAGGCCCGGTGGCGACGATCCTGGTGCAGCGAGGGACGCTTCGGACCGGCGAGAACTTCATCTGCGGCCGGTATTCTGGTCGGGTGCGTGCCCTCTTCGATGAACGCGGAAATACGGTGGATGAGGTGGGGCCATCGCTCCCGGTACAAGTCCTCGGCTTCGAGGGTGTACCGCTTGCCGGTGACATCTTCACGGTGGTCGCCGACGCCGCGCAGGCCCGCGACATTTCCCAGAAGCGCCAGCGACTCGAACGCGAAGCCCAGAACCGCCGGAGCATGCGCGGTGGGACCCTGGAGGACATTTCTCGGGCCTTGCAGGCCGGCGAGATCAGCAACTTGCCGATCATCATCAAGGCCGATCAGGGTGGGCCGGCGGAAGCCCTCGCCGATGCGTTGGCCCAGCTGAGTACACCCGAGGTACAGGTGGATGTCGTGCACCGTGGTGTTGGTGCCATTTCCGAGAGCGACATTGTCCTCGCGAAGGCTTCCGGGGCGATCATTCTCGGGTTCCATGTCCGGCCCGATGCCAATGCCCGGGCCGTTGCGGAGCGTGAATCGGTCGACGTGCGAACCTATCGGGTGATCTACGAGGCCGTTGAAGATGTGCGGAAGGCGCTCGAGGGACTGCTCAAGCCCGTCGAAAAGGAGAGTATCCTCGGCGAGGCCGAAGTACTCGAGATCTTCAAGATCAGCCGCATCGGAACCATTGCGGGATCGATCGTGCGGGCTGGGACGATTTCGCGAACGGCTCAGTTGCGTGTGGTCCGAGATGGTGTGTCGGTCTACACCGGTCGCCCGAGCAGTCTCAAGCGTTTCAAGGATGACGTGAAGGAAGTCCGCGAAGGACTCGAGTGCGGTATCGGCATCGAAAACTTCAACGACATCAAGGTTGGTGATCGGATCGAAGCGTTCGTGGTCGAAGAGGTGAAACGGACACTCGAGGCGAGCGCCGCCAGCGACGGGTAGGCGGAGTGGCAAAGCGGGGATCGCATCGACCGGAGCAGGTCGGGGAGAGCATCCGGCATCTCCTGGCTGACGCGCTCGTTCGTGATCTGCGGGACCCGAGAATCGGGCGCCTGACGATCACCGCGGTGACGGTCACTCCTGATTTGTCCCGAGCCCGGGTCATGGTGGTTCCGGGTGAGGAGGGAGAGGACGGTACCCGACTCCTCGAGGGCCTGC
>QKDC01000029.1 GCA_003246755.1 Gemmatimonadota bacterium
GGGTACGCCCTCGGCGCATCCGATCCCGTCCATGAGATTCAGGCCCAGGGGACCGAAGCGACCGTCGCTCTCGAAGGCGCGCCCACCGTCGTGTTTACCGCCTCCGCAGCAGGCGGGAAATCGGGCACCTATACGTTTTCGGGGGGAACGCTAAAAGTCATCGATACCGCTGGTGGGATCTACAGTGTGCTGCGTTGCCCGAACCTGGACGTGGTGGAAGTCGTGTTCGATTTCACCTCACCCTAATCGCCCCGGGGATTGTATTCAGGAGGCCGGGGAGAGCGGAATCGCAAGGACGGTCCACTCCCACTCGAGGACCAGGGCCGTAGGCTTCCCGGCGTATTCCTGTACGCGGATGGTGAGTTGCTCCAGGTGACTCTTGCGCTTCTGGGGTTCCACCGTCGCGCGCCCCACTTCGAGCTTGCGGATCTCGTCGGTATAGGAACCTTCGTCGCCCCACTGCTCGGTCGACCTGTTGAAGATCATCGTCCACTCGGTCTTGCCGGGAATGGTGTAGATGGAGACCGTTCCGGGACCGAGCTTGACTCCGCCCACCATAATCGGTGCCGTGGTGTGGATCATCGTGGGTTCGTTGGCACCCGTGCGCCACAGTGCTCCATAGGGAACGTGGTGTCCGCCGATCATCGTCCGGCCCCGCGCCGAGGGACGACCGTAACAAATCTTGACCTCTGCGTCTCCGAGTTGGAACGACACCGAATCCAACGGACTCGCGCGTTTGGCCAACGACCCCATGTTGGCCGTCGTCATGCACGCCGGGTCGGCTGACGGTACCATGGACTGAGAAGGGAACCCGAGCAGGGCACCGACAGCAACAAGGACTGGCGTCATTACCTCACCTTCGGCTTGGGAAACACGCGAGCGTCTGTGGGTACTACGTACCCTGCATTGTCGAGATTCAGGATCCCGACTCTTGTTCCGTCCTGAAACACAGTCCTAGGATGGCGGCAGTCTCGTGGCCGCGATCTTCTCGGTTTGGGAGACCCTGAACGCCTTGAGTCGCTCGGCGAGGTCCGGGTCACTGAGTGCGAGAATCGCGATGGCACAAAGGGCGGCGTTCTGGGCGCCGGCTTCACCGATCGCGAAGGTGGCCACCGGGATCCCGGCGGGCATCTGAACGGTAGCGAGGAGCGAATCGAGACCCTGGAGGTGCTTACTCGGCATCGGCACACCAAGCACCGGGAGGGTGGTTTTTGCGGCCAGGACGCCGGCGAGGTGGGCGGCGCCACCGGCACCGGCGATGATGCACTTGAGCCCACGGGACTCGGCCCCGGACGCGTAGGTATCCGCAAGGTCCGGCGTCCGATGGGCCGATATGACTCGTGCCTCATAGGGCACTCCAAAGTCATTGAGGCGCTTGGTCGCGGTTTCCATCACGCCCCAGTCTGAAGTACTCCCCATGACGATACCCACCAATGGTGCAGGGCCTGCTCCAGCATCAACATGCATACGTTCGCTCCTCGCGACTGATGGTTCGTGGGTTCGGGCCGTCTCTCCTCAGACGGTAGCCTGGGTCCTCATCATGGTCCCACGCTCGGCGAGGGCGGCCTGCGCCGCCGCGAGGCGGGCGATGGGGACCCGGAAGGCGGAGCAAGAGACATAGTTCATGCGCTGGGCTTCACAGAATGCGACCGCCGCTGGCTCCCCGCCATGCTCGCCGCAGATGCCGACCTTGAGGTCCTGACGACTCGTCCGACCCGATTTGACCGCCATAGCGATCAGTTTGCCCACTCCCGATTCATCCAACACCATGAAGGGATCGGCACTCAAGAGGCCGCGTTCGACATACATCGGGAGGAACATCCCGGAGTCGTCCCGGGAAAGCCCCCACGTGGTTTGGGTGAGATCGTTCGTACCGAAAGAGAAGAACTGTGCTTCCCGGGCAATCTCATCCGCCGTGAGTGCCGCCCGCGGCAGCTCGATCATGGTTCCGAGGAGATAGGGTACCGTGATCTGCTTCTCTTGGAAGACGTGTTCCGCAATCTGTCGTACGATGAGGGCCTGTTGCCGAAACTCGCGCACATGCGCCACCAGGGGGATCATGACTTCCGGCTGTACCCGTCCTCCGCGATGAGCCACGGTGCAGGCCGCCTCGAAGATGGCACGGACCTGCATCGCGGGAATCTCTGGATAGACGATACCCAACCGACATCCCCGCAGCCCCAACATCGGATTGATCTCACTCATCCGGTTCACAATCCGATGGATCTCTTCGGGAGTGGTTTCCATCTCTTCGGCGAGGGTCCGAATCTCGGGTTCTTCCTTGGGGAGAAACTCGTGCAGGGGAGGATCGAGCAGCCGGATGGTAACCGGATAACCTTCCATCGCACGGAAGATGCCTTCGAAATCCGACCGTTGCATCGGCAGCAACTTGGCGAGTGCCTGCTGTCGACCCTCGGCGTCCTGGGCGAGAATCATCTCGCGCATGGCCGTGATCCGATTGCCTTCGAAGAACATGTGCTCCGTCCGGCAGAGACCAATGCCCTCCGCACCAAAATCCCGGCCCCGATGGGCATCCGCCGGGGTATCGGCATTGACGCGCACGCCGAGGTGTCGGAAAGAGTCGGCCCATCCGAGCAATCGGTTGAAATGACCACCGATCTCAGGGGGAATCAGGGCCACCTTTCCGGCATAGACGCGTCCGGTCGTTCCTTCCACAGTGATCCACTCACCTGAGGCGACGCTTCTCCCGTCGACGGAGAAGTGATCGAATGCTTCACCCACCACGATCTCCTGGGCCCCGGCCACACACGGTTTGCCCATGCCACGGGCCACGACGGCCGCGTGCGAAGTCACGCCTCCTCTCGCGGTGAGAATCGCCTTCGCGGCGACCATCCCGTGGAAGTCCTCCGGACTGGTCTCGGGACGGACCAGAATGACGGCGTCACCCTTCTTTCCGAGGTCTTCGGCAAGGTCGGCGTTGAAGACCACGATCCCGGATGCCGCACCGGGCGATGCGGCGAGTCCGGTGGTCAGGAGGTCGAGCTTCTGTTTGGGGTCAATGGTCGGATGGAGGACCTGCTCCAGGTCATTGGGTGGTATGCGGGCGACGGCCTCCTCCTCACTGATGAGCCCTTCATCCACCATGTCGCAGGCAATCCGAATCGCCGCATGCCCGGTCCGCTGAGCCCTTCGCGTTTGCAACATGTACAGGGTGCCGCGCTCGATGGTGAACTCGAGATCCTGGACGTCGCGGAAGTGGCGCTCGAGTGTGCGAGCGACGCGTTCCAGTTCGCGATAGGCCTCGGGGGCGGTCTTGGCCAAGACCTCGATCGGTTTTGGGGTGCGGCTTCCGGAAACGACGTCTTCCCCTTGTGCATTGACGAGGAATTCACCGTATAAGGCATGGGCTCCCGTGGACGGATTCCGGGTGAAGGCCACTCCGGCAGCCGAGTCCTCACCCATGTTTCCGAACACCATGGCCATGATATTGACGGCGGTCCCCATGGAGTCGGGAATGTTGTGCAGCTTCCGATAGTCGCGCGCGCGACGCGTGTTCCAGCTCTCGAACACCGCCTCGATCGCCCGCCAGAGCTGATCACTCGGGTCGTCAGGGAAGCTCTGCCCCGTGGTCCGGTGCACCAAGTCCTTGAACTCCTGTACCAGGATCTCCAACTCGGCCGGTGGGAGATCGATGTCCCGTGTGACGCCGGCCGCGGTCTTCCTCGCCTGGAGGATGGCTTCGAAGTCATCCTTGGGCACATCAAAAACCACCCCGCCATACATCTGGATGAATCGACGATACGAGTCCCACGCAAACTGAGGGTCTCCACTCTCGGCGGCCAACGCGGCGACCGTCGCTGGATTCAGCCCGAGGTTCAGGACCGTCTCCATCATGCCGGGCATGGAGAGCGCAGCACCCGATCGGACGCTGACGAGCAGCGGACGCTCGGTCCCCCCGAACACTCTTCGGGTTGCCGCCTCGGTCCGTTGGATGGCCTGCTCCACCTGGCGGCGCAGATGCGGTGGGAATTGTCCTGATTCGAGATAGGTGATGCAGAGACTCGAGGAAATCGTAAAGCCAGGAGGGACGGGGATGCCCAGATTGACCATTTCGGCCAGGCCGGCGCCTTTGCCTCCGAGGAGGTCCTTCATGGCGGCGGTCCCTTCGGCCCGTCCCTGACCGAAGAAGTAGACCATGGGTTTTCCTGAATCGATCATACCGGACTCACCAGTGGAGCGTCGTGCCGGCTGAGAACCAGATCGTCCTCCACCGGCAAGGGGTAGTGGCCTGAAAAACACGCGTGACAGAACCCGCTCTCTCCGTTCGCTGCGCCGAGCATTCCCTCGAGAGACAGGTAGCCGAGGGAATCGACGCCGAGAAACTCGCGGATGTCTTCGACAGATTGGTTCGCGGCAATCAACTCGTCTCGGTCTGGGGTATCGATGCCATAGTGACACGGCCCGGTAATCGGGGGAGAGGCGATGCGCAGGTGGACTTCACGCGCACCAGCGGATCGGATCATCTGGACCAACCCCCGGCTGGTCGTCCCACGCACCAGGCTGTCATCGATGACGACACAGGAGCGCCCCGCGATGACCCCGCGGACGGGATTGAACTTGATCCGGACTTTGGCAACCCGGTGCGCCTGCGTGGGGTTGATGAACGTGCGCCCGACGTAGTGGTTCCGGATCAGTCCGTGTTCGAGGCGGATGCCTGAGACATCAGAGTACCCCAACGCCATGGCATTGGAAGAATCGGGTACACTGAAAACCACCTGACCACTGTGAGCCGGGTGTTCGCGGGCGAGCTGGCGGCCCAGTTCCCGACGGACCCGATCCACAGATTCCCCGAAGACCATGCTGTCGGGTCGCGCGAAATAGACGAGCTCGAAAACACAGCGACTCACCGGCCCCTGACCGAGTGGTTCGAATTCGGTAATCTGCCCCGCGTCAATCCGGACGAAGGCACCTGGCTGGAGTTCCTTGATGAGTGTCGCACCGAGCAGGTCGAGCGCACAGGATTCCGAAGCCACCACGATGCCGTCGCCCAGACGACCAATAGCAAGGGGACGGAAGCCGTGAGGATCCACGACGGCGTAGAGCGTCCGCCCGTCGAGGATGACGAGGCTGTACGCCCCATGTACCCGTGCCAGGGCCTCGCGGATCCGGCCCTCGGGATCAGACGCAGTCGAGCGAGCGATGAGGTGGACGATCGTCTCGGTATCGGAAGATGAGTTGAAGAGGGAACCCGATCCGACGAGTTCACGGCGAAGCGACGTTGCGTTCGTCAGATTTCCATTATGCGCGATCGCCAGGGGACCACTACGGGAGTTGGCGACGATGGGTTGGGCATTGGCGAGGACCGTCGTTCCCATGGTGGCGTACCGTGCGTGGCCAACCGCGACATCACCCTTCAGTTCCTCGAGGATCCGTTCGGAGAAGACTTCCTCGACGAGTCCCATGCCTCGGTGAACTCGCGGAATGCCTTGCGGATCGGCGACCACGATGCCCGCGCTCTCCTGTCCGCGGTGTTGGAGGGCATAGAGTGACATGTACGCAAGGCGGGCGGCGTCCGGCAGGCCGGAGATCCCAACGATTCCACACATATCAGTCGCCCTCACCGAGGCTGGTTGCGATCCGGCTCATCCGGTTCGGGATCGCATTCTCATAGGTTTCGCGCAGAGCCGTCACGTCCCACTCCAGCCGTGTGTCTTCCGTGACGATGGTCAGCATCCCACCGGGCCCCGTCACGCGTCCCGCACCAAAAAGCGGAATGTCATGCTCGCTGGCCAGTGCGGCGAGTTCACCTCGCCGAGCAGATGGGAGGGAAACCACGACTCGCCCGTGGTCCTCGGCGAAAAGCATTTGCTGAATCGTGCAGTCAGGCGCATAACCGCGAAGGTCGAGATCGACACCCCATACATCGGTCGCAAACGGTCCGCCCATGCATGACTCCGCCAGGGCCACCGCAAGACCACCATCACTGCAGTCATGAGCTGACGAGAGCAGACCCCGGCTCGCCGCGTCGACCAGGAGACGTTGTAGCCGACGTTCGTGGTCTAAATCGACGGGGGCGGGAGATCCGCCGAAGAAGGCCAGCAACTCGTTCCAGTATGCCGACCCACCGAGATGCCCATCGGTCTTCCCCAGAATGGCCACGAGATCACCGGACTGCCGGAACGGCATCGGCGTATGGTGCTTCGGATCGCGCAGCAGACCGACCATCCCGATGGTGGGTGTCGGGGTGATGGCTCCCGTCGGATTCTCGTTATAAAACGAGACGTTTCCTCCCGTCACCGGGGTACCAAAGGCCCGACAGGCGTCGCCAATTCCTCGACAGGCCTCACGGAACTGGTAGAAGACGTCTGCCTTCTCCGGGTTTCCGAAGTTCAGGCAATTGGTGATCCCGAGTGGGACGGCACCGGTGCAGGCGATGTTCCGCGCGGCCTCTGCCACCGCCGCTTTCCCGCCTTCGTACGGATCCAGGGCGACCCAGTTGGCGTTCCCGTCAACGGTAACGGCGAGCCCGAAGCTCTCTCCGGGCACCAGGGCCAGACCCGCATCACCACCCGGGCCCTCGACCGTGCAGCCTTGCACGGTGGAGTCATATTGCTGATAGACCCACCGTTTGCTGGCGATCGTCGGTCGGTCGAGGAGCGCCTGAAGCGCCAGCCATGGGTCGACGTCCTCGGCAATCGGGAGAGCGGACCTCCGCCGGATGGCC
>QKDC01000113.1 GCA_003246755.1 Gemmatimonadota bacterium
CGGCGCCATCTACTCCCAGCTCATGGTGCTCCGGGATCCCTATCTCGACGACCACAAGGGCGAGTGGATGACCGACCTCGAAGTCTTCCAGCGGGCCTTTCGCATCTATTGGGACGCCGGCTACCAGATCCACGTCCACGTCAACGGCGACGGCGGCCTCGACCGGGTTCTCGACACCCTGGAGGTTAACCTCCGCCGCAAGCCCCGCTTCGACCATCGCACGGTCATCGTGCACTTCGCGGTGAGCGCCAGGGATCAGGTGGATCGGATCAAGCGCCTTGGAGCCATCGTCAGCGGAAATCCCTATTACGTCCGGGCGCTCGCCGACAACTACAGCAAGGTTGGTCTCGGCCCGGAGCGGGCGGACCAGATGGTGCGGATGGGCGATGTGGAACGGGCCGGCATTTCCTTTTCCTACCACTCCGACATGCCGATGGCTCCCGCGGACCCCCTTTTCCTGATCTGGTGCGGCGTCAACCGGATCACGACTTCCGGACGCGTCGCCGCCCCAGACCAGAGGGTCAGCCGCGAGGCTGCGCTTCGGGCCGTGACACTCGACGCCGCCTACTCGCTGAAAATGGAGAAAGAAATCGGCAGCATCGTCGCGGGAAAGTTGGCCAACTTCACGATACTTGGAGACAACCCGCTGACGTGCGACGCTGCGGCAATCAAGGACATTGCGGTCTGGGGAACGGTTCACGAGGGACGCATCCTCCCGAATCCCGTGAAGGCAGCAGGCCACGAAGCCGCCGCTGTATCCCGGAACCCACACGACACGGGCACGGACTCGTCCAGTAGCTTCTTCTCGCGGTTCGGCAACACCCACGAACACGAGCACTTGCACGAATCGGGCTACTGCAGTTGCAGGGTCAATCGGGCATTGGTGTCCGCGATGCTCAAAAGCCAGAACGATTCCAGAGCGGCGACCCGCTGAAACTCAAATACGAACTAGCCATGAAAACATCAACTATGACACGGCGCTGCCTGTTTGCCGCAGGCGCTTGCCTCCTCGCCCTCGCCGGGGTCGCTCTCGGCCAGGACAAAAAACCCAACATCCTCATTATCTTTCCCGATGACGTGGGATGGGAGAACGTCAGTGCTTACAGCCATGGCACCATGGGCTACCGGACGCCCCACATCGACCGCATAGCCAGGGAAGGGGCGTTGTTCACCGACCACTACGCGCAGCCCTCCTGTACCGCCGGACGGGCCGCTCTGATCACCGGGCAATATCCGATCCGCAGCGGCATGACCACGGTCGGTCGTCCGGGGGCGGAGCTCGGACTCAAACCGCAAACTCCCACCCTGGCCGAGGTGCTCAAGCCGCTAGGTTACGCCACCGGACAGTTCGGGAAGAACCACCTCGGGGACCGCAACGAGCACCTGCCGACGGTGCACGGCTTCGACGAGTTCTTCGGCAACCTCTACCACCTGAACACCCAGGAGGAATTCGAGCAGCGCGACTACCCGAAGGATCCTGAATATTTCAAGAAATTCGGCACCCGCGGCGTGCTCCACACCTGGGCTACCGATGTCGATGACCCCACCGTGGATCCGCGCTTCGGCAAGGTCGGCAAGCAGAAGATCGAGGACACCGGTCAGCTTGGTCAGGAGCGGATGAAGTCGGTGGACGAGGAGTTCCTCAAAGCCAGCCTCGACTTCATGAAGCGCGCCAAGGAGGCGGACAAGCCGTTCTTCGTCTGGTTCAACCCCTCCCGGATGCACATGTATACCCGGCTCAGCAAGGAACACCGCTACCTCGCTGCGGACATCACCACCGAACACGACGTCTATGGCAGCGGCATGATCGAGCACGACATGCAGGTCGGGGAACTCCTCGACGGCCTCAAGGACCTGGGTGTCCTCGACGACACCATCATCATCTACTCCACCGACAACGGTCCCGAGCACAGCGCCAAGCTCCACGGCGGCACCACTCCCTTTCGTGGCGAGAAGATGACCACCTACGAGGGCGGTGTGCGGGTCCCGATGATGGTCCGCTGGCCCGGCCGCATTCCGGCGGGCACCGAGCTCGAGGGGATCCAGTGCCACATGGACATCTTCACCACCCTCGCCGCCGCGGCCGGAGAGCCCGATGTCGCAAAGAAGATGATGACCGAGCGCAAGCAGTACATCGACGGCGTCAACAACCTCGACTACTGGACGGGCAAGGCCGGGGAGAGTGCCCGGGACAACTTCATCTATTACTACGAATCCTCGGTCAAGGCGGTCCGCTACAACCAATGGAAGCTCCACTTCGAGACCAGCGAGAACTACTACGCGCCCTATGTGAAACAGAAGTTTCCGGTGATGTTCAACATCCGGATGGATCCCTTCGAGTCCTTCGATGAGACCGGCGACCGCTCCCAGGTCCTCCAGGCCAAGCAATGGGTGAACGAGCCGATCCAGCACCTGCTCGCGGAACACGTCCAGAGCCTTGTGGACTACCCGCCGGTGCAGAAGGCCGCCACCTTCGACTTCAGCGCCATCATGGAGCAGCTGATGTCAGGCAAGCAATAGGCCAAGGCCAAACTCAACGCGGCGGGGTGGTTCACCACCCCGCTGCCCATTTCCCACTACCGAGAACCACGATGAGAACCACGATGAGAACCACGATCGCGCTGGGACTCATCGGTCTGAGCATCCCGGCCTTCGCCGAAAAGAGCGTCTTCGACGACACCGTCATCGAGAAGGAGAATCTCGAGCCTGCCATCCCGAGGCCCGAGCAGGAGAAGATCGCCGCCGCCAAACTGAAGGAACTCGAGGCCAAGACCGGCAAGAAGCCTAACGTCCTGATCTTCCTCGTCGATGACCTGGGCTGGGGCGATCCTGGCGTCTACGGAGGCGGCGCCGCCATCGGCGCGCCCACCCCGAACATCAACAAGCTCGCCTACGAGGGGCTGCGGCTGACTTCGATGTATTCGCAGCCGACCTGCACCTCGTCCCGCGCCGCGCTCTGCACCGGCCGCCTCCCGGTCCGCAGCGGACTGGTGCGTCCCATCCTGACCGGCGACAAGGTCACCCAGAACCCCTGGGAGATCGAGGTGTCCCAAGGCAAGCTTCTCTCCGAGGCTGGATACAAGACCGCCCTGATCGGCAAGTGGCACGTCGGCGAGGCGGAAGGCATGCTGCCCCACGAAGTCGGCTTCGACTACTTTTACGGCCTGCCCTCGGTGCAGTCGGACTACACGCAGTTCCTGGTCGAGCGTCAGTACGCGGATATGCTCACCAATCCCGAGCTCGCCGCGAAGGCCAGGAAACTGCGGCCCGAGGGGCTGATCAAAGGCGTCAAGGGAGGCAAGCGCGAGGTCGCCTACCCGATCGAGACCATCGAGGAGTTGTCCATGATCGACCAGGTCCTACGCGACGAGTCGGTCAAGTTCCTCAACGAGACCATCGACTCAGGCAAGCCCTTCTACCTCATCCACTCCTTCTCCAAGATCCACAACGACAACTATCCGGCACCGAAATACAAGGGCAAGAGCCCGGCCGCGATGCCCGTCCGCGACGCCATGATCGAGGTCGATGACATCACCGGCGAGCTGATGGCCCTGCTGAAGGAAAAGGGCGTCCTCGAAAACACCCTGGTCTTCTTCACCTCCGACAACGGTCCCAACGAGGACACCTGGCCGGACAGCGGCTACGCCCCGTGGCGCGGCGGCAAGGGCACGACCTGGGAGGGCGGCGTTCGCGTCCCCGGCATCGTTTACTGGAAGGGCATGATCGAACCGGGCCAGATCAACAACGGCCTGATGGACCTCACCGACATCTACATGACCTCGCTGCGCCTGGGCGGCGTCATGGACAAGCTGCCGGACAACCTCTACTTCGACGGCATCGACCAGACTGCTTTCCTTCTTGCCCCGAACGGCAAGTCGCGGCGTCAGGTGGTCTACATGTGGAGCCGCACCGACTTCTGCGCCCTTCGCTGGCTCGACTACAAGGTCCACTACAAAGTCTTCAATACCGTCGTTCCCCGGCGCAACATCGACGCCTCCGTGCTGCAGGACATCGGCACCGCCCCCTGGGTCTTCAACCTCAACATGGACCCCAAGGAAATGGCCAGCACCGGCCACCAGTACTTCGAATGGGGCCTCCCGCAGGCCACCAAGTTCATGAAGGGGCACATCGCGACGATGAAGAAATACCCCAATACCGACATCGGACTGGGACTCTGAAGCCCGTGGTCCCACCATCAAACACTCCCGCAATTCATCACCGCCCCCGCCACACCGAGACTGCCAACAGAACACCCCCAAAACTCCAACCCGCCAGACCGATGAAAACAACCGTTCTATCCATTGTCTTATATTCCGCCCTCAGCGCTGCTCCGATGGCCATTGGCGCTGAAGAGAACGTCGCGGAGAACCCGCTGAAGGACGTCTACTTCGGCAACCTCCACGTCCACACCAGTTGGTCTTTCGACGGCTACATCAACGGTGCCTGGACGGATCCCGACGACGCCTACCGGTGGGCGAAAGGAGAGGAGATTCCGGGCGACGAGCATGGGATCCCCCTGAAGATCAAAGTGCCGCTGGATTGGTATATCGTTTCCGATCACTCCGAATATCTTGGGGCGCTCCCGCTGATGGCTGATCCGGACAGCCCGGTGAGCAAGCATCCCCTCGCGAAGGCGGTCACCGGCGACGATCCCGCGGCTTCCTTCGCCGCCTATACGGAAATCCTGGACGGGATTTCCTCGGGGAAAAAGGATCCCATCCTGGGCGATCCGAAGCTCGCCAAGTCCATCTGGGCAAAGGTGGTGGAGAACGCCGACCGCTACTATGAGCCCGGCAAGTTCACCACCATGCCCGGCTACGAATGGACCTCGAACCCGGACTGGCGGAACATCCATCGCTGTGTGATTTTCCTCGATTCGAAGAAGGTTCCCGAGGCACCCTTCAGCGTGCTCGAATCCAGCAAGCCCGAGGACCTCTGGAAGTGGATGGACGCGCAACGCGCCGCCGGCAACGACCTCCTGGCCGTCGCCCATAACGGCAACGCCAGCGATGGCATCATGTTTCCGATCGGAACGTCCTACGGTGGCAGCGACATCGACTCGAAGTATGCGGAGACCCGCATGCGCAACGAGCCGGTCTACGAACTAACCCAGATCAAGGGCACCTCCGAGACCCATCCCGCACTCTACCCGAATGACGAGTTCGGCGACTTCGAGCTCTGGGACTACACCCTCGCCTCGACCGCCACGCCGCCGAAGAACAAGAAGGGCGGTTACGCCCGCGAAGCCCTGATCCGCGGACTCAAGCTCCAGCAGGACGGCAAGGGGAACCCCTTCAAGTTCGGCTTCATCGGCGACTCCGACACGCACAATGCGGCCGCCTCGATCGAGGAGGACAACTACACCGGCAAGTTCGGCTTCGAGATCACCGCGGAACACCGTCTCCAGGGCCCTCCGGGCGTGGATGAGAAGGGCGCCCAGCAGGTCCGGCGCTTCAGCTCGGGAGGCGTCGCGGGCGTCTGGGCGACGGCCAACACCCGGGACGGCATTTTCAACGGCCTGAAGAACAAGGAGACCTTCGCGACCTCCGGACCGCGCCTCAAGGTACGCCTCTTCGCCGGTTACGACCTGGCCGGGGTCTCCCTCGCTTCCAAGGACGGCCTCACGCAGGCCTACGAGAAGGGTGTGCCGATGGGCGGCGACCTGAAGTCCGCGCCGGAAGGCAAGGCGCCGACCCTCCTCATCCATGCTCTCAAGGAGGCCGACGGCGCCAACCTCGACCGCATCCAGATCATCAAGGGTTGGATCGATAAGGAGGGAGAACAACAATACAAGATCTACGACGTTGCGCTCTCCGGTGACCGCAAGCCCGGTCCGGACGGCAAGATCCCGGCGGTCGGGAACACCGTGAACCCAAAGGATGCCACCTACAGCAACTCCATCGGCGCCACCGAGTTGAAGACCGCGTGGACCGATCCTGAATTCGACGCGTCCCTTCCGGCTCTGTATTATGCACGTGTGATCCAGATCCCGACCCCGCGATGGTCCACCTACGACGCGGTGCGCTACAACATCAAGAGGCCGGAGGACGTGCCCGTAAGCATCCAGGAGCGCGCCTGGACCAGTCCTATCTGGTACACACCCTGAAAAAATGGCGCCTCGCTGCTTCACCGGCGAGATCGAGAAGGTCCTCGTCGAGATCAAGTAACCCCCAAACCCAAAAAAGATGAAAGCCACACTTCCCCTATTTGCTGCGATCCTCGGGCTCGCGCTGAACGTTCTCGCACAGGACCTCGCGGTCACCGAGCAAGATATCAATATCGGCAAGAAGCAATACTCGCCCTATCTCTACCAGAGCTATCCCAACCGTGTCTTCTGGGGCGACACGCACCTGCACACCAGCTATTCCACCGATGCCGGCATGGTGGGCGACACGCTCGGACCGGAAGAGGCCTTGCGCTTCGCAAGGGGCGAACAGGTCATTTCCTCGACCGGGGTCCCGGCGCGCCTGATCAAGCCGCTCGATTTTCTTGTCGTCGCTGACCACGCCGAAAACCTGGGCCTCGCGCCGATGATTGAGGAATCCGATCCGGAGCTGCTGAAAGATCCGATGGGCAAGAAATATCACGATCTGGTGAAGTCGGGAAAAGGTTGGGAAGCGTACCAGATCTGGAAGAAGAGTGGTGCCGCGGTGAAGGATTCCATG
>QKDC01000063.1 GCA_003246755.1 Gemmatimonadota bacterium
GGCGGTCGCGGAAGTGGAGTGGGTCCAGGGGATGGGTCCGGTGTCGGTCCGGGCAGTGGATCGGGAACCGGCGGTGGTGTGGGTGGCGGGTCGGGACGGGCAACTCCTCCGCAACCACGACAAGTCATTCTCCCGCCCTTCGACTATCCCAAGGATATGCGTGGCCAAACCTTCGCGGTTACTTTCTGGGTGGGTACCGATGGCCGGGTGGCGCGAGTTGCCGTGGAGCCGGAAATCTCCGATCGGGGGTTTGCCAAGAGATTCACCGATGTGATGCGGAACTATCGGTTCCGCCCTGCACGCTCCGCCGACGGAACACCCATCCCGGGAACCACGACCGTTACCATCTCGTTCTGAACCCTACCATCCGGAGTTCATCGATGACCGCATCCCCGGCGGCTGAGGAGGTTCTATGAGTCAACTCCTGGCCAGGAAGTCCATCGCCGACTGTGACGCCGATATTTCCCTCCGTGGTGGTCTCAAGAGAACCCTCGGCAAATGGCATCTGACGGCTCTGGGTGTCGGCGCAACGATCGGTGCGGGGATCTTCGCCACAACCGGCACCGCCATCGTCGGCGACGCCGTTCGTCCTGGTGCCGGGCCCGCGATCGTCGTGTCCTTCCTCCTCACCGCTCTGGCGTGCGGGTTTGCTGCCCTGTGCTACGCGGAATTTGCCTCGATGGTCCCGGTGTCCGGGTCGGCATACACCTACGCCTACGCATCATTGGGTGAATTCGTCGCGTGGATCATCGGGTGGGACCTGATCATCGAGTACGCCGTCGGGAACATTGGCGTCGCCATAGGCTGGTCGGGGCACTTTCGGGAGCTCATCAGTCATTTCGGCATGAGCATGCCCGCGTGGCTCGCGACCGACTATCGGACCGCCTACGATGCCGCCGCCGCCGTGGCCTCCGGAGCGACCGAGCCCACCATGGTGTACCTCGCCTCCGCGGTGAGCACCGCGCCCGTCCTTTTCGGGATCCCCTTCATTGCGAACCTGCCGGCGTTCCTGGCCGTTGCCGCCATCACGGTGATCCTGGTGATCGGGATCCGCGAGTCGGCCAATGCGAACAACGCGATGGTCATTCTCAAGATTCTGATTCTCTTCTTCTTCATTGCGGTGGGCGTCTTCCTCATCAAGCCATCGAATTGGAGCACCCCCGCGACCGGCGGATTTGCGCCCAACGGGATTGCGGGGATCAGTGCGGGTGCGGCAATCATTTTCTTTAGCTATATCGGGTTCGACGCCGTCTCGACCGCGGCGGAGGAAGCGAGGGATCCCGGGCGTGATATGCCGTTCGGGATCATCATGAGTCTGATCATCTGCACCGTGCTCTACATCGCGATCTCCGCGGTGATGACGGGGATGGCGCCGTGGGGCACACTGGGGACCGCCGAGCCGATGATCACCGCGTTGGCGAACGCCGATGGACCCCCAGCGTTGATCAGTTTCTCGCGTTTCATCATCTCCATCGGGGCCGTCGTGGCCATGGGATCGGTTCTCCTCGTCTTCCAGCTCGGTCAACCGCGCATCTTCATGTCGATGTCACGAGACGGATTGTTGCCTCCGTTCCTTGCCAAGATCCATCCTCGGTTCAAGACCCCCTATGTGGGGACGATCATCACCGGTGTCTTCGTGGCCACCTTCGCGGCCTTCGCCAACATCGCGGAGGTCGTGGATTTGACGAACATCGGTACCCTGTTCGCCTTCGTCCTGGTCTCCATTGGCGTGATTGTGCTCCGCTACGTGGATCCCGACCGGCCGCGGCCGTTCAGGGTTCCGGGGGCCCCCTGGACTCCCCTGATTTCGGTGGCGGCGTGTTTATACCTCATGGTGAACCTGCCGGGAGTCACCTGGCGAAGGTTCCTGATCTGGCTGGTCATTGGGATCGTGTTCTACTTCAGCTACGGCATCCGGCACAGCCGACTGGCGGGGAAAGCGAAGGAGGCCTAGGCACTCATCCCCCGCGGCGAGCCAGGACAAGGGCCCCCGCGACGGGGTCGACCGGCTCGGTGAACAGGTCGAGGCCTGCTGTTTCCGAGACCTGCCGGGCGACCAGGGTTCGATAGGTAGCGCCCCGGAGCAGTCCGCCTCCGAGCGCTACCGGGGCGGGTCGAGCGTCCTCCGGCCAATCCTTGGCGAGGGCGGTCACGTGGGCTGCGAGTTTGGCCGCGCCCTCCGTGAGAATGGTTTGCGCGACCGCGTCGCCGGCCTCGGCGGCCCCGAACAGGGCGCGAGTGAGTGACGCGACCTCAGAGGTTCCCGCACCGACGGACCAACGAACCAATCCGTCGAAATCCTTTGCCCGGGTCTGCTCCATCAGGCGTTCGACGAGGCTGGTTGATGGTCCTCGCCCGTCGAACGCGAGCCCTGCAGCCCGAAGAGCGGCCCGCGCCAAGTCGTAGCCACCACCCTGATCTCCCACGAGCCAGCCGTATCCACCCTGTCGCCCGACCCGGCCGTCGGGGCGTCGAGAGACGCAAATGCTCCCCGTTCCTGCCAGGAGCAGGATGCCTGGGCCTTCGCCAAAAGCAGCCTCGAACGCGATCTCATGATCGGTGACAACCCGCAGTGCGTCGGCGAGGTCCTCGAGCCGGAGTGCGTCCCGAAGCACGTTGCGATCATCCTCTCGGCCCACGCCGGCCGCGCCGACCACCAACACGTCGGCACGCAGGAGCCCCGCGCGATTGAGCGCATCTCTCACGACGGCTCCGATGACCGATCCGGATGCCATCGCCCGACCGGGTCGCACGGCGGCACCGGCTCCTGTCACACGGCTCACTTCCTGATCTTCGACCATGACCGCCGCGACGGTGCTGCTCCCCCCGACATCGGCACCCACCAAAACGGTCATGCGACCACCTCGGCCTTGCCTGGACGATCTTCTGCCAGGGATGAGATCACCGCAATCAGCATCGTGAGGACGGTGCCCAACGGCACGAACCAGGGCCATGCGAGTTGCGTGACCGGTGCGAGCCACGAGGCGCCGGCATTCACGAGTGATTGGGAGAACACTACGATCAGCATGATGGTCACCGACAGCACCACCCCCAACACGACGTCACGTCCCTTTGCCCGTGGCCAGGCCAGCGCCAGCACGTAGGTTCCGAGGAGGGCCCCGTAGGTGATCGAGGCGATGGAGAGCGCGAGCACAACGATCGGCGTGTCCATCCGACTGGCGGCCGTCGCGAAAGCGAGGGCGGCCGCGGTGAGCCCCGCACCCCAGAGGATGGTGACGACGCGACCGACTCTCAGGAGATGCGCGGGATCGGTCTTGCCAGCCCAGCCGGCATAGAAGTCGTAGGTCACCGACGAAGCCAGGGCATTGATGGATGAGCTCAACGTACTCATTGCCGCGGCCAGGATCCCTGCGATGAGGAGTCCTCTGAGGCCGACAGGAAGGTGCTCGATGATGAACGTGGGAAAGATGACATCGGGCATCATGCCCTCAGGGGCATTCCCGGCCGCCCAGATGGCCACACCAACGAGAAGGAACAGGAGGAACTGCAGGATCACCACGAAACCGGAACCCACCAAGGCCTTTCGTGCTTCGGACAGTGAGCGCGTCGCGAGCAGACGCTGCACGATGAGGTGATCGGTCCCATGCGAGGCTGCCGACAACATGGCTCCACCAACCAGTCCCCCGACCAGCGTGTACGTGGTGGTGAAGGAGAATGCGGGGTAGATGGCTCGGAGCTTTCCCGCGTCGGTGGCCGCCGACCAGACTGATTCCATCCCCCCCGCCAACGTCACTGCAATTGCGAGCGCGGCCATTCCACCCACAACGTAGATGGTCAGTTGCACGACGTCCGCCCAGATCACGGCCCGAAGGCCACCAAGCCACGTATAGGCCAGGGTCACGACCCCCATCACGACGATGGCCAGTGCAAGCGACCACCCTGTCGCAAGGGCCAACGGAATGGCCCCGGCAAACACCCGCACACCGTCGCCGAGGAATCGGGTCACGAGGAAGGTTGCCGAGACGAGGTGTCGGGTGTGCTCCCCGAACCGGGTCGAGAGTCTGGTGTAGGCTGTCTCCTGGGTGCCGTCGAAGTAGCCGGGGAGAAGCCACCAAGCGACCGCGATTCGGCCGATCAGATAGCCGAAGGTGATCTGGAGAAAACCGAGGTCTCCCCGTGCCCCTAGCCCGGGGATGGAGATGACGGTGAGGGCGGAGGTTTCGGTAGCGACGATCGACAACAGGATGGCGAACGCCGGGACGTTACGGGCTCCGAGGAAGTAGTCCGATCCCGTTCTCTGCCCGCGCGAAATCCAGAGTCCGACACCGAGGGTGAGGAACAGGTAGCCGACGACAACCCCGAGATCGAGAGGTGTCATGGGGATGCCACAGCCCACCTGCGAGAAAGGGCGACCGCAGTGGTCGCCCTCATCGGAAAGTCGTGCCCTCCGTCACGCCGGCACGGGCGCACGGGTGGTCAGGCCGTAAACGAGCTGCCGCAACCGCAGCCGCCGGTGGCGTTGGGGTTACTGAATGTGAATCCGGACCCCTGCATCGAGGTCACATAGTCGATCGTGACGCCGTTCAAGTACTGGAGACTGAACCCATCGACAAAGAGTCGAAGCCCGGCCGTATCGAGCACGATGTCGTCGTCCTGGGCCTGTTCTTCGATGTTGAGGCTGTATTTGAAGCCTGAACACCCCCCGGGAAGGACCCCGACCCGGAGGCCCGCCGTCTCGGGTGAGACGTCCTCGGCCGCAATGAACTTCCGAACCTCCGCCGCCGCATTCTCGGTGACGGTGACGGAGATTCCACTCGTCGTTTGCTCTACCGCATCCATAATGCAACTCCTTGCAGGCGGCTATCTCCACCGCTCACAGAAAGTTAGGGGCCTGGCCGGGAGAGTCAACGACGAGGTCGACCCGGGTCAGTCCTCCCGACGGAAATTGGCGGATGCCGGCTCGAGCAAATCGACGATGAGGTCGGCGATGGCGCGCCGGAGCGGGGCGTGCTCCGTGTTCTCACGGGTCGGGTGTACCCGGTTGGTGAGGACCACGATGACCAGTTGGCGGGTGGGATCAATCCAGATCGAGGTCCCCGTAAAACCCGTGTGACCAAAACTCGACGGGGCCAGTCGGTCGCCGGCGCTACTCCCGGATGAGGGGGTATCCCACCCCAGGGCTCGGCTCGATTCGGCGACGATATTCTGGCGCTCAATGAATGAGCGCAGGCTCTTCGGAGGCGGGAAGGGGAATCGAGGGTCGGGGATGTCTGCGTGGGGTTCGTCGAGCCCAGAGAGCAGCCACTCACCGAACGTGAGCAGATCGGCGGCACTCCCGAAGAGTCCGGCGTGCCCCGATACACCGTCGAGCCAAGCGGCGTTTTCATCGTGGACATCCCCTCGGAGCATCCGAGCCCGCCAGGGGTCTTGTTCTGTTGGGGCAATGCGATCCCTCCAGGAGTGGGGTGGTCGCCACCTCGTATCCATCATGCCAAGTGGTCGAAACACACGGGTTGTGAGGAGGGAGTCGATTCGCATTCCCGTGACCCGCTCGAGGACCTGTGTCAACAGAATCGCCCCGAGGTCGGAGTAGGCCATTCGCACTCCCGGGGTCGTGTCGAGAGGGGTTCGCGCGACCTCCGCCAACGCTTCCGGGCGCGAGCGAGTCTCCTCCCAGAGTCTCCGGTGGGGGGGCAAGCCACTGGTGTGGGTGAGCAGGTGACGGAGTGTCACTCGTTCCTTGTTCTCACCCGTGAATTCCGGGAGGTACTGGTGCAGTGGTCGATCGAGATCGAGCAGTCCGTCGTCCACGGCGATCATCACCCCGGTGGTCAGGGCAATCACCTTGGTGAGCGATGCGAGGTCATAGACTGATCTTTCGTCCGGCGGGCGGGGCTGTTCGAGGCCCAGCACTCCGCTGCCATGGATGTACCGGCTGCCTCCCCGGGAGATGCCGACGACGGCACCCGGCACCGCCCCTCGCACGATGGCGGAATCGATCAGATGATCGAGTGGCGACCAATCGCACCGGGTGGCCGGGCATGAGGGATCAATCGCCCCCGGACCCGGTAGGCGGCCACACCCGGACCCGACGATCAGCAGAGCGACGACGGTGCGTCTCACGGTCTTGCGCCGCGTTGGATTCCCCATCCGACGGGCCACGAGGGAGGTATCTCCACGGGGAGGTGACCGGTGATCGGTGCTCCGCTGAGGGCGGCCGCCAGCGCGCGCTCTACCGTGGGGATTGATTCCCATCCGACGATGTAACCAGGCACGTCGGGGACATGAGAGAGTAAGTACGGCGATCCGAGGGAGACGAGAAGAGTCTGGCCACCGGAAGACGCCTCAGAAATCAGTGACACCAAAGGTTCCGGAGTCCCCAACCTGCCTCTGCTTTCAAGCGCGCGAATCGAGACGACGATGAGTCGAATCGTTTCTGAGTCGAGGAGACGTTGTGCCGAGTCGTAGCTGGCCTGAACACTGCCGCGGGCGAGAGCGAACTGGCGAGGCGAAAACCCTCGCCGCTCGAGTTCTGCGGCGAGGGTGCGCCCGATGGATTCGGCGTTCGCTTCGCCATACGTGACGATCGCCAGATGGCGCTTTCTCGCCTGAAGGCTGTCGAGTACCGCGTCGCTGTCTTTCACCAGGACCAGGGCGCGGGCCCCAGCCAGGGCCGTGGCCTCCTTCGAGGACTCCCGACCGAAGACGGAATCGACGGCCGCGAGCGGCACGAGGGGGTTCGCGAACAAACCCAGGCGGTCCTTCAGTGTGAGGATGCGTCGGACCGATCGGTCGAGCCGGGTCATGGAGATCCGTCCTTCTTGAACGGCGTGCACAATCGCATCGATGGCCTGCATGGGATCGGTCGGCATGAGGAGGATGTCGGAGCCAGCGAGGAACGCTTGGACCGCGGCTTCCGCGGGACCATACCCTGCCACGACGCCACCCATGTCGAGGGCGTCGGTCACCACCAGCCCCTGGAAACCGAGGGAGTCCCGCAGGATCCCTGTGAGGACTTCAGGGAGCATGGTGGCCGGTCGCAGGTCGCCACCACCCATCCGGTGGAGTCCAGGGAGGGCAATGTGGGCCGACATCACTACCTCAACCCCGGCCTCGATGGCGGCACGGAAGGGCTTGAGTTCGACCGAGGAGAGCTCTGTCCAGTCCTTATCGATGACCGGTAGGGCGAGATGGGAGTCGGTCTTGGTATTGCCATGTCCCGGGAAGTGCTTTGCCGTGGCCAGCAGGCCGTGGTCTTGTGACCCTCGGATCTGGGCTGCGCCGAGTCGCGCAACCAACTCCGGATCACTGCCGAAACTCCGAGTGTTGATGATGGGGTTCTCGGGGTTGTCATTGACATCGACAACGGGGGAAAACGTGATGTGGATGCCGAGGGCCCGGGCTTCCTCGGCGATGATCCGTCCCATCGTGTAGGCCAACTCTTCGCTCCCGGATGCCCCCATGCCCATATTCGTGGGGAATCCGGTACCGCCGCGCAGACGGAAACCGGTTCCCGCTTCGAAGTCGGCGGCCACGAGGAGTGGGACTCGCGAATGATCCTGCAGCGCAGCCAACTTCCTCGCCGCGCTTTGGGGTGTGGCCGTAGACATGACGAGACCCCCAATGTGTCGCGATTCGACAAGGCGGACCAATTCCTGGTAGGCGTCGTTCTCGGAGGTGGGTGGAGAGCCATCGACCCAGAGCATGATGAGTTGGGCGGCCTTGTCCGAGAGCGTGAGTTGTTCCAGGGTCGCCTCGACGACGGGGACCTGGGCGTTGAGAACGGGTGCTGGTGCGAACGCACCCATCAACATCGGAACGAGGATTAGCCTGCGATGCATCGGTTTTGGTTCCTGGTCTGGGGTGGATGCGTGGTCGCCATCATCGGGTGTACGTCCTCGGTATCGGTATTCGATGCCGACCGCGTGCGTCCAGGGCTCGAGGTGCTGGTCACCGACAGCCTCCATCTGGTGCGAGGTCTCCGAGTCGGGCTGCTTACCAATCAGGCAGGCATCGACCGCAACGGCCGGAGGGGAGTCGAAGTGCTCCTCGGCGCCGGGGTACACCTCACGGCACTGTTCAGTCCCGAGCATGGTTTCCGTGGGCAGGCTGCACCGGGCCAGGCCGTCAGCTCCACCGTGGATTCCGCCACTGGGCTCCCAATCTACAGCCTCTACGGTCGAACACCGGCCCCCACCGCGGAGATGTTGGCGACAGTGGACGTGGTACTAGTCGGCCTCCAGGACGTCGGGGCGCGCTACTACACCTGGTTGGCCACTGTCCTTCGGGTACTGACCGCGGCGGAGCAGCATGGGGTTTCCGTGGTCATTCTCGACCGTCCCAACCCGATCGGCGGGGCGGTGCAGGGCAATATCCTCGACACGGCCTACCGATCGGCGGTTGGCATGTTGGCCGTGCCGATGCGTCATGGTCTCTCCTTCGCCGAACTGGTTAGCCTCGGTGCGGCCGACCTTGGAGTCCCCCCTGCCTTTGGCATTGTGCCGATGGACGGATGGGACCGGCATCGATCCCTCGATCAGATTGGACTGCCATACGTCCCCCCGAGTCCCAATCTGCAGGACCTGGAAGCGCTCTTCCATTACCCCGGGCTGTGCCTCTTTGAGGCGACGGGGCTTTCCGTTGGACGAGGGACGGAAGCACCCTTCCGTCAGATCGGCATCCCGGGGCTCGACACCGCCTCGGTCCTGGCGGTCGTGCGGGCGGCGGAGGTACCTGGCGTACGTTTCAGCGGTACGACATTCACGCCTCGGAAGCCGGGCGACGGCAAATTCGCTGATACGACTGTTGCGGGCATCCGGCTCGAGACCACCGATCGATCGTTGTACGATCCAGTCTTTGCCGCGATCGTCCTGCTCGATGCCGTGGGGCAGGTGCATCCCCACCTGCTCGCGATCGATTCCCTGAGATTCGATCGCTTGGCCGGAGGCGACCAACTCCGCCTCGCCTTACAGTCGCAGGTCCCACCCCAGGAAATCGTGGCATCGTGGGTGGCAGGAGAACAGGACTATCTCGTCCGCCGCCGACCATTCCTGCTCTATCCCTGAGGCATCTGAAGAGAGTATTATTGAGGCGCAACAGTACCTGTTCTGGTACTGCGATTCCGTATTCATGAGGAGGATTCTGAATCGTGCAAGTGGTCCGGGCCGCGGTCCAGAGAGCGTACCACAGCGCGACAATGCCTCTCACCGATCGCCTGATCCGCATTGGCGTCGGCCCCAACGCGATCACCACCATTGGGGCGGGCGTTGTCGTCGCGAGTGCCGTCGCGTTCGGTTTTGGTCGCGTCCGACTCGGTGGCCTCCTCCTTCTCCTGAGCGGGGTGATCGATACCCTCGACGGTCAGGTGGCGCGAACCGCCGGCCAGGCGACCCTGTTCGGTGCGTTTTACGACTCGACCCTCGATCGCGTGGGTGACGGGGCAACTTTCATCGGGATTGCCGTCTTCCTCCTCACCACGGCCGATGTGCGTTTTCCCGTGCTCGGCGCGGTGCTCTGCATGATCGCCATCCTCTCCTCTCTCCTGGTGTCGTATGCCAGGGCGCGCGCTGAAGGGCTCGGCCTCGAGTGCAAGGTAGGTGTCGTCCAGCGGGCCGAACGGATTCTCCTCATCGGAATCCCCACGATGTTCATCGGGCCGGGGCCCGAGGCGCTGGTTCTCCTCGCAGTCATCGGTATTCTGGCGTTGGGTTCGACTATTACCGTCGTCCAGCGATTCCATTATGTTCGCCGCGTCACCGCAACGGAGCGCAACTGACGGTGACACCAAACCACCTGAACGAGGACGCTGATACGTGAGCAAAGTTTTCTCCGGTACCGTTGCCCCCGCCGACGGGACACTCGGTGTGTTGTGTGTCGGGCTCGGTGCTGTCACCACGACCTTCATGGCCGGTGTGGAGCATGCCCGCCGTGGCAGTGGGGCTGCCATCGGGTCTCTGTCCCAGATGGCCACCATCCGGCTCGGCAGGCGGACCGAGGGACGATCGCCGCTGATCAAGGACTTCGTCCCCCTGGCCGGTCTCGACCATCTCGTGTTCGGGGCCTGGGACCCGATCCCGGATGACGCATATCAGTCGGCTCTGACCGCGGGTGTGCTCGACAAACACGAGCATGTCGAACCGATTGCCGATTTTCTGAAGGGTATCCGGCCGATGCCGGCGGTCTTCGATCAGGAATACGTGAAGCGCCTCCAGGGCACCAACGTCAAACAGGCTGCGACAAAGCGGGAACTCGCTGAAGCCCTCCGGGCGGACATTCGGGAGTTCAAGGCGGCGAACGGATGTGATCGCCTCGTGATGGTGTGGTGTGCATCGACCGAGGTGTTCATTGCTCCTGCACCGGTCCACCAAACGCTCGAGGCTTTTGAGCGAGGGATGGCGGAGAATGACAAGGCTATCGCCCCGTCCATGCTCTACGCCTGGGCGGCGGTCATGGAAGGAGTGCCTTTCGCGAACGGGGCCCCGAATCTCTGCTGCGACACGGGCGCCATCTGCGAGTTGGCACACCAGAAAGGCGTCGCCATCGGTGGGAAGGACTTCAAGACCGGTCAGACCATGATCAAGACCGTCCTCTCTCCGATGTTCAAGGCCCGTATGCTGGGCGTTGCCGGTTGGTATTCAACCAACATTCTGGGCAACCGCGACGGGGAGGTGCTCGACGATCCCGAAAGCTTCAAGACCAAGGAGGAGTCGAAGCTCGGCGTGTTGGAGTACATCCTGCAGCCCAAACTGCATCCCGAGCTGTACGGCAATCTCTATCACAAAGTGCGCATCAACTACTATCCGCCTCGGGGGGACAACAAGGAGGGGTGGGACAACATCGATATCTTCGGGTGGATGGGCTACCCGATGCAGATCAAGGTCGATTTTCTCTGTCGCGATTCGATTCTCGCGGCTCCGTTGGTCCTCGACCTCGCCCTGTTTTTCGACCTTGCACAGCGCGCGGGGCTCAAGGGCGTTCAGGAATGGCTGTCCTTCTACTTCAAGAGTCCGCAGACCGCGCCCGGGCTGTACCCGGAGCACGATCTCTTCATTCAACAAACCAAGCTCAAGAACACGCTCCGATACCTGATGGGTGAGGAGCAGATCACCCACCTGGGTATGGAGTACTACGAAGAGGAGCACGAATCCGAGTGAAGTACTTCCATCGAACCTCCGCAAGCCCGGACACCGTGATCAGCTTGGCCGCGGAGTACTTCGGCAAGGTCCTGACCCCGACCGAAGAGGGTGCCCGGCGACGGGCCTTCGGGGGTGTGCTCGGAGCCCTGGTGGTCACGGCGGTGGCCGAAGGCGGACACTACACGCTGGTGACGGTGGAGACCAATCAACCTGGAGAGAGCGAAGTCGATCGGCTGGCGAAACGGTTCCTGGGCGAGGTGCATACCCTCGTGGACCAGGCCCATGTCCTGAGGGGCGCGTACTAGCGGCACCCCTCCTCACGCAAAGGGGCGTTCATGCGGTTACTGCCACGCAACGACATCTTCTTCGAGTTGTTCACGCAATCGGCCGCGATCCAGGTGGCAGCATCCGGGAAGCTGAGAGAACTCTTCGCAGCCAACCCAGACCAGCGCAATCCCATCGCCGAGACCATCAAGACCCTCGAACGCCAGGCCGACGAGATCACACACGAACTCGTCAATCGGGTCGATCGGTCGTTCGTCACGCCACTCGATCGAGAGGATATCCATCTTCTCGGATCGCGACTCGATGACATCATCGACCGGATCGATGGTCTGGCCCGACGCTCGATGATGTTCCACCTCGGTGAGGCCCCCGAGGGAGTGATTGCCATGGCTGCGGTAGTCGAACGGTCGGGCCTGCAGTTGCAAGAGGCGGTTCGGGTTCTCCCAGATGGGAAGACCCGGGTCGTGCTTGCGGCCTGCCTCGAGGTCAAGCGACTCGAAGAGGAAGGCGATGCGCTGTATCACCACTGGATGGGGCGACTCTTCGAAAGCGCCACCGATCCCTTGCACGTAGTCAAGTGGAAGGAGATCTACGACACGCTGGAAAAGACACTCGACGAGCAGGACGATGTGGCCAACGTCCTGGAATCCATCGCCATCAAGCACGGCTGACCGATGGATGGCTCACTGGTCTTTGTCCTGGTCATCATCGGTGCCGCCTTCGCCTTCGACTTCATCAACGGGTTCCACGACGCCGCCAACTCCATTGCTACGGTCGTCTCCACAGGGGTGCTTTCTCCAGCGGTAGCCGTTCTGTGGGCCGCCTTCTTCAACTTCCTTGCCGCGTTCACCATCGGGACTGCCGTGGCGAAAACGGTGAGCGGGGGTCTCGTCGACCCCAGCATCATCACCCCCACGGTCGTGCTCGCCGCCTTGCTTGGGGCGATCGTCTGGGATCTGCTAACCTGGTGGCTGGGCCTCCCGAGTTCCTCGTCCCACGCCCTCCTCGGAGGGTACGCGGGCGCGGCGCTCGCGAAGGCCGGGATTCCGGGGTTGATCCTCGCAGGGTGGATCAAACCGATCGCGGCAATCGTGATCTCGCCGGTGCTCGGTCTCGTCATCGCCCTGATCCTCTATGTCAGTATCTCCTGGCACTTCCAGAAGGGACCTGCGCACCCGCTCAACACGCTCTTCCGGCGCCTCCAGTTGGTCTCGGCGGGCTTTTATTCGCTGAGTCACGGAGCCAACGATGCGCAGAAGACCATGGGGATCATCGTGGGCCTGCTGGTGGGGTCGCAGGCTCTCTTCGCCGATCAGACGGGTTTCCTGCGCCATTTGCATGTCACCGATAGCCAGGTCATTCCCCTCTGGGTCATCCTGGGGGCGTACACGGCGATTGCCGCTGGCACTGCCGCCGGGGGATGGCGAATCGTAAAGACGATGGGGACGAGGATCACGAAACTCCAACCTTTCGGTGGCTTCTGTGCGGAGACGGGGGGCGCGATCACCATCCTCCTGGCCTCGAGTCTGGGCGTACCGGTGAGTACGACCCACACGATTACCGGTGCCATCGTCGGGGTGGGAGTCAGCCGACGCATGAGGGCGGTCCGCTGGGCCATGGCGGGTCGCATCGTCTGGGCTTGGATTCTGACCATCCCAGCAGCAGCCCTGATTGCGGCTATCACCTTCTTCCTGCTCTCCTAAGCCAAGACCGAACCGATCGCGCCTCGTCTCCGTACCAGGTCTTTCCCACACCTGCCCTGATCCTGTGACGATTCCCTCCGTGAGCCCGAATCCCTCCCCAATCCCAGTCGGCCCCAGCCGGGAGCAGCCCGGGGAGTTGCTCTACTACAAAAGCCATCGAGGCTGCTGCTATTCTTGAACGTGAGGACGACCTCGCGGTTGAGGTCTCGGACCTTCGGTCGTTGCATCCGTTGGATGACGAGGCGAGCGTGACGACGACGAAAAAGACCAACAAGGTCTTGGTGGCGCACGAGGACAGACGCACCGGAGGAGTCGGGGCCGAAATTGTGGCCCGGATCGGTGAACTGGCCTTCGAATGGCTGGATGCCCCGGTCCGGAGGGTGTGCGCGCACGACGTGCCGCTACCTTTCGCTCCAACACTCGAGGATTTGTCTTGCCGCAGACGGGCGACCTAGTGTCGGCGTGTCGCTGGTTGGCGGCTTACTAGCCGGACGGAGATCGACGGGATGGCACGGATCGATGTAGTGATGCCCCAGATGGGTGAGTCCATTGCCGAGGGGACCTTGTCGCGTTGGCTCAAGCAGGTTGGCGATCAGGTCAAACGGGACGAACCCATCTTCGAGATATCGACCGACAAGGTCGACGCCGAGATCCCCGCACCCAGCGCAGGAGTTCTCGCGGAGATCTTGGTGCAGGAAGGCGAAACGGTCGAGGTCCAGACGGTCGTCGCGCGCCTTGAAACCGACGCCGCCGGAGCGGGCACCGAACCGGCCCTCTCGGCCCCCCCTCCCGCAGCGCCTTCTCCGCCCCAACCTCCGGCCCCAGCGGTGACTTCGCCAGCGCCTCCGGCATCCCCGCAACCGGACGCTCGGGTGAAATCGGCGGGGTCACCGCCGACGCCTTCGAGCCCGGAACGCGCCGTCCCAACGCCCGCTCGGGCTCCAAGCCCCGAGACGGATCGGAGGGCGGGGGCGGAAGAGACGTTCGAGGAGCGGCTGACGCGAAAGTCGACCCCACTGGTCCGGCGTATGGTGGAGGAGCACGGCCTTCGCCTCGGGGAGATCCCAGGCAGTGGTCTCGCGGGACGTGTGACCAAACAGGATGTCCTGAATTATCTGGAGAGCGGAAAGTCGGCCAGCCAGACTCCCGCTCCAACCGCCGGAGAGGCCGTTGCGCCAGTCAGCCGGATGTCGGGCCCCGTCGTGGAGCCCTGGCCCGGTGATCGGGTCGAACCCTGGTCGCGAATCCGTAAGCTCACGGCCGACCATATGGTGATGTCGCGACAGGTCTCCGCCCATGTGAACAGCGTAATCGAGGTGGACTACTCACGGGTGTCCGCGCTCCGGGCGGCGAAGAAGAGTGAATACGCCGAGCGCGGCGTGAACCTCACGTTCCTGGCCTTCATCGCCAAGGCCGTCGCCGATGCATTGCCGAGACACCCGGTGCTCAATGCTGCCGTCTCGGGCCAGAGCACGATTTATCGGCGTGAGGTCAACCTGGGAGTTGCCGTCGCGCTCGACTGGGGTCTCATCGTTCCCGTGATTCGTCATGCCGACGGGTTGTCGTTACTGGGCATGGCTCGCGCGATCAACGACGTTGCGGAGCGCGCCCGGGGGAAGCGTCTCAGTCCCGACGAAGTCCAAAAGGGCACCTTCACGATCACCAACCCCGGCGTCTTCGGCACCTTGGTGGGGTTACCCATCCTGAACCAACCCCAATCGGCGATTCTCGCCGTGGGGGCAATCGAAAAACGCCCGTCGGTTGTTCAAACCCCCGATGGTTCAGACGCGCTGGCCATTCGCACCAAAGGGATGCTGGCGTTGTCGTTCGATCATCGGATTGTCGATGGCGCGGACGCCGATCGGTTCCTCGCCGAAGTCCGAGGTCTGCTCCATGAGTTTCCCGAGAGCGCAACCTGAGGTGAGCCGGGTTCTCACCACGGCGAGGGTCGAGGTCGGTCCGGATGAAGAGAAGTACCTCCGACTGGTCGCGGATCAGGCAGAGGAGTTCGGAGCACGAGGGTTTCATCTCTGGGTGTTTCGTTGTCGGGACGAGGCGGGTGTGTTCTTGGAATTTCGGGAGGGGCGGGGTCCGACTCCCGGCTGGATGGATGAGCGGCTGGATACCATCCGTCAGCGGGACCGGGAACTCCGAGCCATGGTTCGATACACAGGGGAGTCCACCATCTGGGATGAGGTTGCACTGGATCGCAGCCGAGAGGGGTAAATGCCACCGAGAACAATTGAATCTGAGGGTCGCGCCTGGTCGGCGTCGGTCAGTGGTCGGCGGACCCAGTACACGCAGGATGAATACGGGATCGTGTTCACGAGCCTGGATGAGGCTCGGGAGCGTCGGATCGCACGGTATTCTCCCCGGGGACCCAAGAGCCAGGAACGGTCGCTCCATGCGCTCACCGATGCGGAACTCGTGGACTTGCTGCGCCGGTCACAGCCTTCCTGGACCTCTCCGGAACTGGGGTACCAGCGCTGAGCCAGGTTGCTGATCTCCACCTGCATTCGACCGCGAGCGATGGGATCCTCGCTCCGGCGGAGGTCGTGCGTCGGGCACGTGATGCGGGTCTCTCGGCGATGGCACTCACGGATCACGACACGATCGCCGGAGTGGCCGAGGCCCTGGAGGAGGGGGCCCGCCTCGGCATCGAGGTGATCAGCGGGTGCGAATTCTCGGTGAAGGCGGCATGGGGTGAGATGCACCTCCTCGGCTATTTTCTGCCCGTCGGCGATCCCGAACTCGAAGGCTTCCTGACCTCGGAGCGCCAGATGCGCGTGGCCCGCGCCGAGCAGATGGTCGAGAGCCTGCAGGCCTGGGGCGTGGACATCCAGATGGATGATGTCCTGGCGGAGGCCGGAAACGCGGCCGTTGGGCGTCCCCATGTGGCGCGGGCCCTGGTGCGTCGCGGGACGGTCCCGGATATCAGCGCTGCCTTCGACGAGTTCCTGGGACTCGGGCGTCGGGCGTACGTGGAAAAGGTCTTGCCGACGCTGCGGGAGGTGGCCGATCTGGTCCATCGATCGGGGGGGGTCGTCTCGGCGGCCCACCTCCGTGAGAAGGCCAGTCGAAGTGTCTTGATCACCTTGATGGACGAAGGGCTCGATGCCGTCGAAGTGGAACACCCGAGTCATTCTCCCGATGTCGTGAAGAGCATCGGGGTCGTGGCCGAGCAACTCGGGCTCAAGCGATCCGGAGGGAGTGATTGGCACGGAGACGGAACCGCGGACGATTACGGTTTCATTGGCACCAGGAGTGTGCCGATGACGTGGCTCGATGAACTCCGGCAGGGGAGACCGACACTTCCGTCGGCGGAACCCTTCGGGACCGCTTAGTGTTCACGATAGTGTGGTTTGGCGTATCGCCGGTTGAGGAATAGCATGACAGACTCCAGAGAACAGTCAGAACTCGATGTCGTCATTGTCGGTGGAGGTCCTGCTGGACTCTGTGCGGCTATGTATGCCGGGAGGGGCATGCTGAAGTCGATCCTCATCGAGAGAGGCCTCCCTGGGGGTGAGCTTCTGAATACGGAGAAGATCGAGGATTACCCAGGATTCGTGAGCGTCCTGGGCCGCGATCTCGCGGAGAAGATGACCGAGCATGCGAAAGCCTTTGGAGCGGAGATCATCCAGGACAACGTGGAGGGAATCCACCGCCAGGAGGATGGCACCTTCCGTGTCGAAACGAGTTCGGGGAACGTCTATCGTGCACCGACCGTCCTCCTCACCGCGGGGGGCACACCGACGAAGTTGGGCGTCCCCGGCGAGGCAGAATACGCGGGTCGTGGGGTCTCCTACTGCGCGGTGTGCGACGGCGCCTTCTTTCGCAATGAGATCATTGCGGTTGTGGGTGGTGGAGATGCCGCAGTCGAAGAGGCTGCCTACCTGACCCGCTACGCGGAAAAGGTCTATCTGATCCACCGGCGTGACAGCCTGCGTGCGTCGAAGCTCTTGCAGGATCGGTTGTTTGCTGATCCGAAGATCGAGGTGATTTGGGACACCGAGGTCACCGAGATCACTGGTGATCCCGGCGGGGTCAAGGAACTGTCCCTTCGCAATACCGCCGATGGCTCGACCTCGACCCTCTCGGTCACCGGGGTGTTCATCTTCATTGGTTTTCGACCCAACAGCGATCTCATCAAGGAACACTTCGATCACGACGCCGCCGGATACGTCATCACCGACGACCGCATGATGACCTCGATTCCCGGCCTGTTTGCGGCCGGCGATCTCCGAGTGCAATTGACCCGTCAAATCACCACCGCCGTGGGAGATGCGACCACCGCCGCGATTGCCGTGGAGAAGTACCTCGCCGATCGGAAGGCACTTTCGAGTGTCTGAGGTCGAGATCGTCGCGATTCCCAACGGGCAATTCGCGCAAAACTGCTACCTCGTGGGAGACCCGAAGTCGCGGGAGGCGGTGATTATCGATCCCGGAGAGGAATCGGCGCGCTTTCTCGGTGAACTCGACCGCCGGGGATGGAGATTGTCTGCCATTTGGCTGACTCATGCACACGTCGATCATGTGTTGGGTGTGGCCGACGTGCATCGAGCGACCGGCGCGCCCATTTTCCTTCATCCCGACGACCGTCCTTTGTACGAAAACTTCCCGCGGCAGGGCGAATGGCTGGGGCTCCGACTCAACCCTCTCCCGGCCCCCGACCATGCACTCACACACGGAGAACGCCTCCAGGTGGGTGCGGGAATGTTCGAGGTGCGCCACACGCCCGGTCATTCGCCGGGCAGCGTGAGTCTCGTCACCCCGGGGGTCGTCTTTTCGGGGGATGCCCTTTTCGCGGGGTCAATCGGTCGAACTGATCTCCCCGGCGGGGACCAGCGAACGCTGATGGCCAGCATCGCGCGGGAGCTGCTCTCCTTGCCTGATGAGACACGGGTGCTGTCCGGTCATGGTCCCGAGACGACGATCGGACTCGAGCGGAGGACCAACCCCTTCCTCACCGGTCCTGGCGCACTGCTCGCCTAGGGGGCTGCGACCTCATTCATACGCTCGCCTTTCGCATCACGATCAGGTAGAATCCGACGGTTCTACTTCGGTTGCCGCATGTCGACACGCATGGAAGAAGATCCTCTCGGTCAAAAGGCCGTTCCGGCGGAAGCCCTGTATGGGATTCAGACGCTCCGGGCGGTGGAGAACTTCCCCATCTCAGGACTCAAGCCTCACCCCGCATTCGTGGACGCCGTGGTCTGGATCAAGCGCTCGGCTGCCCTGGTGCACAAGGCAACCGGACGACTCGATCCGGCCCTCGCTGATGCCATCGTGCAGGCGGCCGATGAGGTCCTCCTGGGAGCGCATCGCGAAAACTTCGTTGTCGACGTCTATCAGGCCGGGGCGGGTACCAGCCACAACATGAACTGCAACGAAGTCCTCGCCAATCGGGCCAATGAACTCCTCGGCTTCCCCCGAGGTCGCTATAGCCCGGTTCATCCGAACGATCACGTCAACATGGCCCAGAGTACCAACGACGTGATCCCCACGGCCATGAGGCTCGTCGGCCTCTCACTGCTTCCGGGGCTGCTCGAAGCCATGAAGGATCTCGAGGAGTCGTTGCTTGCCAAGGGTGAGGAATTCGACACCATCATCAAGTCGGGGCGCACCCATCTCCAGGATGCTACTCCCATCAGGCTGGGCCAGGAATTCACTGCGTACGGCGACACGGTGGCGCGACACCATGCCAAACTCGTGGAGGCTGGTGACTGGCTTCGGGTCATGAATATCGGAGGCACGGCGGTGGGTACCGGACTCAACGCTGAGCCGGAGTACCCGGCGATGATGGTGGATCGTCTGCGCGAGGTAACGGGGTTGTCACTGGCGGTGGCCGAGAACCGGGTTCAGCTGATGCAGTCGATGGGCGACATTGCGTCGTTCAGTGGGGCTCTCCGTTCGTTCACGTTGGACCTCAACAAGATCGCAAACGACATTCGGCTCCTGGCCTCCGGACCGCGGACGGGCTTCGCTGAGATCGTCCTACCTTCGGTGCAGCCGGGGTCGAGCATCATGCCTGGCAAGGTCAATCCCTCGATCGCCGAAATGGTGAATCAGGTGTGTTTTCAGGTACTGGGGTGTGACACGACCATCGCCCTGGCCGCTGAGGCGGGGCAACTCGAACTCAACGTCATGATGCCCGTCATCACCCACAATGTGGCATTCGCCATGACGATTTTGACCCGGGCAATCCAGCGATTCGATGTGGCCTGTGTGCGTGGCATCGAAGCCGACGAAGCCCAGTGTGCGTACTGGCTTGAACGGAGCCCTGCGCTGGTGACCGCACTCGCTCCCAAAATCGGTTACGCCGAGGCGGCCCGGTTGGCCAAGGAGGCGGTGGCCACCGGGATGACAGTGCGAGAACTCGTGACGGAGCGGAAGACACTCGAGGCGTCGGAGATGGAAGAGGTCCTCGATTTGCATGCCATGACGGAACTGGGTGTACCTGGGAAACCGAGGGAGTCCTCCCCGAGCTGAGGGGGGGAGAATGAGGAGACGACCATGCGGATCACTACCTGGACCGAATACAGTCTGATCCTTTCCATCCACTTGGCACGCCGCGCCGCGGAAGACCTGGGCCCCATTTCGGCGCGTGCGTTGGCGGAACACGAACGTCTTCCCACGGACTACGCTGAGCAAATCTTGTTGAGCCTGCGGCGGGCCGAAGTCGTATCGAGTGTCCGTGGGGCACGGGGGGGGTATCAACTGGCGCGTCCGCCTGCCGAATTTACCGTGCTCGATATCATGCAGGTCGCGCAACATCAGACCTTCGAGATCAACTGCGCGGTTCATCCGGTCGATGACGAGCGCTGCGGGAAGGACTCCTCCTGCACGATCCGGCCCGTCTGGCGCGCTCTTCGCAACCGGGTGGACGAGCTGCTCTCCCAGGTCACCCTCGCCGACCTGCTGAAAGATGAGGCCGAAGTTGAACACCTGGTCGGTCTCTGACGGCCCTCCCGTCACTCTCAGCTCCAGCGAACTTCGCCGCTACGCCCGCCACCTCACCCTTCCCGATGTTGGTGTCGATGGTCAACGTCGGCTGAAGAGCGCCAGGGTCCTGCTGGTCGGTGCCGGCGGCCTGGGGAGTCCGGTGGCCTTGTACCTCGCCTCGGCCGGCGTCGGAACCATCGGGATCATCGACCACGACCGCGTGGACCTCAGCAATCTGCAGCGACAAGTCCTCCACGGCACCGGGACGATCGGTGAGTTGAAGACTCGCTCCAGCGAACGGAGGATCCGAGATCTCAACCCCGAAGTCCGGGTGGAGCGGCTCGAAGACCGGCTGACGTCCGCTAATGCGCTGGACGTCCTGGGTCGATACGACCTCATCGTGGACGGGAGCGACAATTTCCCGACACGCTATTTGGTGAACGATGCCTGCGTTCTGACCCAGCGCCCCTACATCTATGGCAGCATCTTCCGGTTCGAGGGCCAGGTGTCACTCTTCGCCTCGGCCGATGGTCCCTGCTACCGATGTCTCTATGCGGAGCCTCCCGCCGCCGACCTCATTCCCAGTTGTGCCGAATCGGGCGTACTCGGGGTCGTGCCAGGCATCATTGGAACCCTCCAAGCGCTCGAAGCGATCAAGTGGATCCTCGGACTGGGCCAGTCACTGGTCGGCCGGTTGATCCTCTTCGAGGCGCTGCGGTTTTCCTTCCGCGAACTCGAGGTGCGCCGGGACCCGGCGTGCGTTGCCTGCGGAACCAGTCCGACGCTCGACTCGCTCATCGACTACGAGGCGTTCTGTGGGGTGCCTCAGGATGGAGACCGCGGTGTGGAGGTCACCGTTGACGAGGTGAGCGCGGCCCTGCGGTGTGCGGAGGAGGTGCTGGATGTGGCTGGCGAGCATGATCGGCCGATGCTGGTGGATGTTCGCGAACCCTGGGAGTTGGAAATTGCCAGAATCGCAGGGAGTGTCCACGTCCCTCTGTCCGAGATCGGTGACAGACTATCCGAATTTGACACACGCCGCTCCATTGTCCTCTACTGCCACACCGGACCCCGTGCGGTGACCGCTGCGGGAATCCTCCGCGCCGCAGGGTTCTCCCGGGCGCGGGCGCTGGCGGGAGGAATCGACGCCTGGGCGTTGGAGTGTGATCCGGAGGTCCTTCGGTACTAACGACTTGCGGGGAGGGAGTGCCGAAGGGGGGATTCGAACCCCCACGGGCTTGCGCCCACTGCGCCCTGAACGCAGCGCGTCTACCAATTCCACCACTTCGGCCGCGCGGCAAACCTAGTCCCCGGACGATAGGGCCGTCAAGCACGGCGTTGATCGTGCAGAGGGGGAGGCCTATGTTTTGCTGCCAAATGGAGTTATGAGCCAGCGCCCACGCTCTGAGCGGCGGTCTACGGACCATGCCTATGTCGCCCGAAACCCGAAGGCCACCCACGATTACCACATCTTGGAGACGTGGGAGGCCGGGCTGGTTCTTCGTGGGACCGAGGTCAAGTCGCTCCGGACGGGAAAGGCCAGTATCAAGGAGGCATGGGCACAGGTGCGGCGGGGTGAACTCTGGATCGAGGGGCTCCACATCACGCCGTATGAGCAGGGTAATCGCTGGAACCACGAGCCCGTCCGGTCGCGGAAACTCCTGCTGCACCGCCGGGAGATCAACCGGTTGATCGGCGCGGTGGAACAAGGGGGACTGACCCTGGTCCCCCTCGATCTCTACTTCGTCAAGGGGAAAGCCAAGCTGACTCTTGCGCTCGCGCGTGGGAAGAAGACCCACGATCGTCGCGAGGACCTGAAGCGGCGGATTGCGGATCGTGATGTGGCGCGGGCACTTGCCTCGCGGGAGACCTGATGGTGCTCGGTTCCGTCGTTCTCCTGGCGCTCGCCACCGCTGTTCCGGGGTCTCCCAGTTTCGTGACCGTTGTGTCGAATACGGGAGAACGGCGCATCCCGGTGCGTGTCGATGTGACCGAAGGTCCAATGATCCCCGCGGGTCTCTTCCTCTCGGCGCTCGGGGGGAGTGCTTCTTCGGATGGGGTTTGGGCGGATGTCAAACTCGGGTCGGCCTCCTTCCGTTTTCTGATTGGGGCTACGGTGCTCCTGCGGGGCGACCGGATCTATCCGCTGGCGGCCCCCGCTCGGACTCACCACGACAGTCTCTTCCTTCCGCTGCAGTTCGCCAGCGAAACCCTTCCTCTGCTCCACGGCGATCGATTCCGGTATGACGTCGCACGGGCGCGGCTGAGTGACAGGGGGGTGGTGCGCACCGTGGTGTCTCCCAACGCTGCCAAGAGAGCCGGGAAGGCATCCGTCCGGAGAGTGACCATCGACCCGGGCCACGGCGGTAGGGATCCCGGCAACTTGGGTAAGTACCTCCCGCGTGGAGTCAACGAAAAGCATGTCAACCTTCAGGTGGGCCTCCTGCTTCGAGACGAGCTCGAAGCCAGGGGAATCAAGGTCACGATGACCCGAACCCGTGATACCCTGATCGACCTCGGCCGTCGGGGGAGTTACTGCAGTGACGATTGTGACCTCTTCGTCAGCCTCCACGTCAATTCCCTGCCGGCGCGAACAGGCTACACCAATGTGCGGGGGTTCGAGACCTATTTCCTCGCAGAGGCGCGCACGGAGGACGCCGCCAGGGTTGCCCGGATGGAGAACGAAGCGGTGCGCTTCGATCCTCCCGATGCGACGCTACCCGACGCGGATGGCATCGATTTCATCTTGAAGGACTTGCAGTTGAACGAACACCTCCGAGAGGCGGCCCGAGCCGCCGAACTCATCCAGGAGGAGCTGGACAAGGTCCACAGTGGACCAAACCGGGGTGTCAAACAAGCCGGTTTGATGGTGCTCAACACCGCCCGTCGGCCGGCGCTTCTGGTGGAGATGGGGTATGCCACCAACCGGGAGGATGCCCGGATCATGTACGAGCCGGCCTCCCAGCGTCGATTGGCCAAGGCGATGGCAGATGCCATCGAGCGCTATGTCGACGAGTATGGTCGTCGCACCGGTGACACTCAAGCGACAGGATCTCGGGGAAGTCCCGATGACAAGTAGTTCGGGCGCCGTGGCCTCATCGGGCATCAACGCCGCGGGAATCACCTTCCAGAATCCAGTGTTGCTCGCCTCTGGCACCGCCGGTTTCGGGCGAGAACTCGATGGGGTCGTCGATCTCGATCGGCTGGGAGGCATCGTGACCAAGGCCGTCTCCCTCGAACCGAGAGAGGGTAACCCACCTCCACGGGTTGCCGAGTTTCCCGGAGGCATGCTCAACTCGGTCGGGCTCGCCAACCCAGGTGTCGAAGCCGTGCGCATGGACCACCTCCCATGGCTCGCCGAACGCCTTCAACGCGCGCGGGTCTTGGTCAATGTCGTGGGATTTCGTGAAGAGGAATACGCGGCGGTGATTTCGCGACTCGACGACGAGGACATCATCGCGGGGTTTGAACTCAACCTGTCATGTCCCAACACGGCTGCGGGAGGACTCGAGTTCGGGGCTGACCGTGCCTCGGTGGTCAACATCATTTCCCGATGCCGCCAGGCCACCACTCGCCCGCTGTTTGCCAAATTGTCCCCCGCGCTTGCGGACATCGGAGGAATGGCGGTGGCCGCTCGCGATGCGGGGGCCGACGGGATCAGTGTGGTGAACACCATTCCAGGCTTCGCTTACCGGGGTCATGCCGGGGAG
>QKDC01000037.1 GCA_003246755.1 Gemmatimonadota bacterium
GTGGTGTGGCACTGGGTGCAGTCGGTGGCGAAGCCGGCCGCCTGGTGATTGGGGCTGGTGGTCTGGTCGAAGGCCGCCTGGTGGCAGGTGACGCAGAGGGTCGGCGTCCCCTGAAACACGCTGTTGACGTGACAGTCTGCGCAAACCGTCGCACGGTGGCCACCGGTGAGCGGGAACTGTGTGGCATCGTGATCGAACTGTGCCCCGGTCCATTGCACTGGGCCGTTGATATGGCAAGTTGTGCAGTCGGTCGGGAAACCGGCCGTGCGGTGGGCCGGCTCTGTTACCTGATCGTAGTCGGTTTGGTGGCACGCGATACAACTCTGATCGTGCCCGCGGTAGATGCCATTCGCATGGCACCCTTCACAGGTCGCCACCAGATGGGCTCCCTCGAGTGGGAAGGCGGTGACCGAGTGGTCGAATTGGACACCGGCCCAATTGAGCCCGTCGTGGCATTGGGTGCAGGTGGTGGCGAACCCTGCATCCTCATGTGAGGGATTGGTCGTTGCCCGAAAGTCGGGAAGGTGGCATCCCTCACAAGTAGTCGGTCGATTCAACCACGTCAGCGCGCCTTGCGACGCCGGAGTGTGACAGGATCGGCAATCCGCCGCCGCATGTGGTCCTTCGAGGGCAAACCGAGTCTCCTGGTGCATCCGGAACATGGCCGCTTGGTCGGTGAAGCTCTTTGCGGTGTGGCAGCGAGAGCAGGTCAAACCCAGTTCACCTTGGTGGATGTCCCGATGGCAGCTTGCACAGGTGCCCTTTACATCGGCGAAATCCAACGACTGATGGCAGGAGAGGCAGGGAGCTGCGGCATGGGCGCCTTCGAGAGGGAGCCCGAAATCACCGTGATCGAAGTCCTTGGAGACATGTGCCGGTTTCCATGCCGCGGCCTGGTGACATTCCACGCAGGGCCGGGCCAAGTCGCCGTGCGGACTCGTGGTCGGCTCCTGCGCCGTAAGCCCCCCGACCCCATGGGCCGAGAGGATCAGCATGGTGGCCAGGATCCCCCCCCTCATGCGGCCCTTCCATGTACGAGTGTTGGCGGTTTTGCCTCGTGGCATCCCTCGCAGGTCTTGGGGGTGGGTCGGTAGCGCACTCGGGTTGGATCACCCTCGGTCGTACTCGAATGACATGCACGGCACGGTGTCTTGCTGTGGGCACCTTCGAGGGTAAATCCTGCATCCTTACCGTGGTCGAATCGAGTGGCGGGGATGAATCGATCCTCATCGTGGCAGAGATCACAGCGCCCATTCTCCCGAGTCTGGAATTGCCCCCCGTGGGGTTCCCGATGGCAGGTTGCGCAATCGGTTCGCTCGGTGTGGAAGGTGAGCCTCTCCGGTTGGGTCGGAGACAGGAGAAGCGCCGGACCCAGGGCAGGTCGACTGAGCGCCTCATGGCACGCAACGCACGGCGTCGCCCGGTGGGCTCCTCGGAGGGTGAATCCCACTTGGGCGTGGGTTGCCAGGCCCATCGTTGAGGGTCGAAACGCGCGCGCGTCATGACACTCCGTGCACAAGTCGGCAAGCCGATTGTCGTGCGGATCCGTGTGGCAGCTGGTGCAGGTCGAGGTACCAAGCTTGAACAGCACTCCCGCCGTGCCGAGAGAATCCTTGGCTGGGAGTGCGGGGAGGTCGGGCCGGTCTGGTCCGTGACAGGCCCTGCAGGTCACCATTCCGTGACGCCCGTCGAGCGCCAAGGAGAACCTGTCATGCTGCTCGGCAGAGAAGGCTGTTGAGTCCCACTCCGTGACGACGTGACAGGTCTCGCACGCCTCCGGGTTCTCCTGGGACAGCAACTGGCTTGCATGGGAAGCGACATGGCAGTTCAGGCAGCGGGTCTCGCGGTGCTCTTCCGGGCTGAACGACGAGGGTTTGAACCCCGACACGTCGTGGCATTCCGTGCAGTCGCGCACTCGCACGGCGACGGTGGCGGCCTTGTCATGTGCATCCTCATGACAAGCTGAGCAGGTGGCGAACTCGGGTGTCCTCCGTTGGTTGTTGCTCCCGTGACACGCGATACAGTCCACGTCTCGGTGGAGACCCTCCAGAGGGTAACGCGTTCGTGCGTGGTCGAAACGTCCCGCGATACGATTGGCGAAACCCGTGGTGAGATGGCAGTTACTACACCTGCTGCCGAGTCGGCCTTGATGGGTGTCACGGTGACACGATGAGCACTCCGCGTATCGCAGCGCACCAAACGCCGGGTCGAGCGCCCCGCGGGTGCCAGCGACATGATCGGGGCTGGTCGCGTGGCACTCGTGGCAGGCAACGTCGCGGTGCCGACCGGTGAGAGGGTATTCGGTGGCGTCGTGGTCGAACCCTGGTGCCGGGCTCCAGGCATCCACGGTGTGACAGTCTTGGCACACACCTTCGAACCGTTCCCGGTGAACCTCCTCGTGACAGGATTCGCAGGACGTATCCAAACCGGTCCAGGAGGCAGGCCGCACTCCTTCGGGTGCCAATTGCGCTGACGTCCCCGTCTGGTTGCTCGGCCGGTGGCATGCCTGGCACCGGACGTCGCGATGGCCCCCCTCGAGCGGATAGCCAGCCCGGTGATGGTCGAACCGGGTGAGACTATCCGCCGTCCATCCGACGAGTTGGAAGTCGACCCCCGCATGATCGGGATGACATTGTGCGCAGCGTCCGGTGGCTTCTCGCGCGTGGAGACCCCGACGGGACGTTTTGAGCCAGTCGATCTCCTTGTGGCAGGAGAGGCACGACACATCCATCGATTCTTTGCGACCCACCGGGTGGCAGCTGAGACACTTGAGCCCCCCTTCCAGGCTCGCATGGGGGCGGGCAAGGGGTCCCGGAGAGATCTGGGCCATCCCCTTGCCGAGTGGCGTCAGGGCGAGGGCTACCGTCACGATCAGGAGCCTCAGTCCGGGTCGCATGGTCGGCAAGTCACTATCCGGCCTGTGCTGCGTCGGGCGCGAGGGGGACGTCCTTCTGGACGATCCGGATCCCGAGCTGTTGAAGGAAGGTATATGGAGCGTCGCCACCGATGCGTACGATGACATCATCATTCGGGAGGATCATCGAGTCACCGGCCACCTCGAGCACGACGACATCGGATCTGACCTCACGAACATGACTCTGGAGGAGCAGGTGGATTCGGCCGGCTTCGACCGCCGCCTCGAGCTTGAATCGGTTGCGCTCCTTGGCCCGGGCGAAGTCGGTACCGCGATAACTCAGGTGGACCTCGGTGTCCGGCTGGTTGCCCAATCCCAGAGCCGTCTCGATGGCGCTGTCTCCTCCGCCGACCACCAGCACACGGTGTCCACGGAAGTCCTCCATTTCTGCAACGTCATAGACCAGCTTGGAAAGTTCTTCGCCCGACACGCCGAGCCGGCGAGGGGTCCCCCGCCGACCGAGAGCGAGAACGATCCGGCGGGCATGGCACTCGTGCCCTGTGGCCGATATCCGGTAGACATCACCGCTTCTCACGATCTGTTCCACCCGACGGCCGGTTCTCAAATGCAGCCCCGTGTTCGCCACGATGGTTTCCCAGATTTGCAGCAGGTTCTCCTTCGATCCGTCGGCGATCCAGAGATCCCCATAGAGCGGCACGGAGAGGGGTTCCGCGAAGAGCAGCTTGTGTCTTGGGTATTTCCGAACGGTATCGGCAAGGGATCCTTGTTCGAGGATCTCATAGCTGAGTCCGAGGCGGTGAGCCTCGAGGGCGGCACTCAATCCCGCCGGGCCGGATCCGACGATGACGACGTCGAGAGTGTTCTCGCTGCCGTCGGTTCGCGCCCCTCCAGGAGGAAGCGCCTCGGCGATACTCTCGATGGCCAGTTTGCCCTCGTTGATCGCATTCTTGATGAGACCACGCCCACCCAATTCTCCAACCACGTACAAACCGGGAATGTTGGTCTGAAAATCAGGCCCGAGATCAGGAACCTCCACTCGATGAACTGCCGCGCCGGTGCTGAGGGCGATGGCCCCAACGGGGCAGGCCTCAGCGCAGTCCCCATGACCGAGACAATGGCCCCGGTCGACGACAGCCAGTTTGCCGAGGAGAGCGATGGCACCGTGTTCCGGGCAGGCCGCGACACACGTCCCACACCCCACACAGAGATCGGCCCGGACGAGGGCATGGAGTTGCCCATCTGGCGCAGAGTCGGTCACCGCCACCGCCGAAACCACCTCATAGACTTGCGTCGGGACACCGCATCCCGGGCAGAAGTGCGAGTCGGCAGGAACCTGAGCCTGACAGCGAGGACACGGTCGAGAGGGACGCGAGGGCGGTGGTGCCTGGCCCTCACTGGCTCGTAGGTGACGCGCGATGAACAAGGCCGTGATGGCCATGAACCCCAACGTGGTGAGGAACATCATCATCGCGGATTACCAGAACCAGGTGGCGCCGAGAGCGACCACGACTGCGACATGAACCAGGACCGCGAGCAGGGCAGTGACCGCCACGGGGCGATGAGCAACGTGCCAGAACCGGAAGACACGCTGGGTGGCCTCGAGCATGCGTGCCTGTTGGGCCAGGGAGGCCTCACGACGCGCAAGCCGGGCAACCTTCTTCACACTCCTGCGGTCCAGCGGACGGATCCCTCCCTGGAATCGGCGGACAGCACGCCAGCGGGTGATGTCATCCCGCACGAATCCGGCGAAGATGCCCAGAAGGCCGGCATCCCGAGGAGTGGTGGACCTCGTGGCCAGTCTGGTTTCCACAGCGTCAGGCGTCAACTCCGTGGCCGCAGCGATCTCGGTCAACAGAGCACGACGTTCCGAGGCCACCTCCCCCAGATCCAACTCGACTCCGTTCCGACTCCTGGGAATGCGAGAGTAGATGTATCGCCCAATGATCCCGCTGGCACATACGATCAGAATCGCGGCGTACCCGAGTCCGATCAAACCCTCGAACCGCCAGCCGGCGTGGAGGCCGACGAGGAGCGGCATCAAGAGCGCGGTTGCGACGTGGACATCGAGCCACTTACCGACCGCCCCAGTGAAGGCGAGCCAGCGGTAACGCTTGCGAAGGGGGTAGAGCCAGAGGAACCCAAAAATGAGAAAGGCCACGACACCCGCACTCTGGCCGACATAGCCTGATGGTCTGAGCCAAGGGTGCCAGATGCTGCGGACACGCTCTCCGATGGGAGCAGCGTAGTATGGCAAACCCACGAAGGTGATGGCGAGCAGGAGGACCACGATGCCGATCAGGAAGAGACGCGCCCCGCGGGCCACCTTGCTACGCTCTGTGTGCGGAGAAGGCCTCTTCGATGGACTCACAATAGCGCCTGGCAAGGGTGCGTGGACCGAAGCCCCCATGATCACCGTCTGGGATAAACGAGAACAGGCTGCTCCTCCGCCTCCCCTCGGCTGCCCAGCGAGAGAAGGCTGGTGGAACGACCAAAGGGGTCGGAGATAGACCTCGACCCCCCCTCATGCTCAGCAAATGCCGATCCAGCAAGCTGTTGTTCGAAAGCGACACCGAAATGCCCTCAGCAATGCCTATAGGTATCTAGAGAATCCGGTTGTCCGAAGGGGACTGCTGAGTTCCCGACTCAGGGAGTCGGAATGGTACATCGCAAGAGTCGGGGTGGGTCTGCGGTGGTGCTGAAGTCCCTTTACGAAACGACTTCCAGCTTCTCCGATGACCGCTCGAGGATTTCACGAGCCGGGCCCATCGAGAGCCCGAACACGGCCGTCGCTCCGGCATCGGCGGTCATACAGGTCGAGGCCCGGACGGTGATACTGTGTACCACCGCTCGCCGCGGCTCTCCTGTCCGTGGATCGAGAATGTGGTGGTACCACCGTCCACTATTCTGGAATCCCTGGAGATAATCGCCGGACGTCGCGACAGCCTGGTTCCGAACCTCGAGCTGGTCGGACGTTCGAGAGGGAGACTGCGGGTCTCGAATCCCGACCTGCCACCAGTCCCCATCCGGCGACCTCCCGATGGCACGGAGGTCTCCACCAACGTTCACCACGGCATCGTGGATTCCGTTCCCCTCCAGCTCGGCGATCGCAGCATCGACGGCATACCCCTTGGCGATTCCCCCGAGGTCGATGCCGATGTCCGGATTCTCGAACCGGATGGCGGGTCGTCCGCGCCAGGTGACCAACTCCACTCCGCGGTAGAAGTGGCGACCAGCCAATCGGGCGAAAACCTCAGGCTCCGGTGGTGCGGTCCGATGTGTCACGTCCCAGGCTTCCACGAGCCGCGCCAGTCCGGGGTCATACGTGCCGTGACTCGCTTCGGCCCACCCGAGAGCTTCACCAATCACCAGGGCGGTCTCCGGGCGGATGACCACCGCGTCCTTCCAGGCTCCTGCGTTGGCCCTGCCGATATCCGAGTCGTGTCGAAACCGCGACATGGTGGCATCCACCCAGCGGAGGCGTGCGAAGGCCATGTCGATCGCGTCTTGAGCTTGGGCCACATCATCATGCACCACGAGGATCTCCGCGACGGTACCCATCACCGGGATCGATCGCGTCACGAGTCGCCGCCGTCGCCACACGGCGCGTGGTGCCAGGGCGAGAACGAACGCCGAACCACCCAGCGCCAGTATCCGGCGCCGCGAGAACGGAGGGGAGTCAGGAGTTGGGTGAAGAGGCATGAGGAGACTCGACGTCAGAGTAGATGCACGTGCCACAATGACCGGGACACTGACCGCAGCGTTCGGGCTCACGCCCTCGGCGCAAGATTCCGAACGCTGCGAACAGCACAGCGGCAGCGACAATACCAAAGAGAGTGCTCATCCGGCGCTCAGGAGGCCTGCGAAGCCCATGAAGGCGAGCGAGAGACTGGCCGCGATGATGAGGACCAGGCCCAGACCCCTGGCGGCCGCGGGAACGTCAGAGAGTTCGGTGAGTTCACGGATCGAAGCCATCAGAACCAACGCCAGCGTGAGCCCGGCACCCGCCCCCAAGGCGAATGCCAAGCCCTCTGCGAAGCCATAGCCTCGGTTCGTCTGGAACACCGCGAGTCCCAGGATGGCACAGTTGGTGGTGATGAGTGGCAGGAAGATGCCCAACTCCCGGAACAGCGTGGGACTCAGTTTCTTGATGGCGAGTTCCACGATCTGCACAAGCGAGGCGATGACGACGATGAACGCGATGAGTCTCAGATACGGCGCGCGAGGCAGTACCCAGGTGTTCAGCGCCGACACACAGATGGAGGTAATGGTGAGGACGAACACGTTCGCCCCACCCATGCGAACCGCGGTGCTGACCTTTCCGCTCACCCCCATGAATGGGCAGAGGCCGAGAAAAAGGGCCAAGGTGAAGTTGTTGATGACCGCCGCCGACAGGAAGATCCATGCGAGGTTCGCGATCATGCGGCCCTCCGCAGCGGTGTCGGATCCTGCTTCATCGCTCGGCGGCGGACGCGACGTTGCTCGACCGCGGCGAGCAGTAGCAGGATCACGCCGAGGGTCAGGAAGCCACCCGGCGGGAGAATCATGATGACCCAGGGCTCGAATCCTGGTCCGAACAGTGAGACGCCGAGGAAAGTACCGGCCCCGAGGATCTCTCTGAACGCGCCCATCATGGTCAGGGCGATCAGGAATCCCGTGCCGGTCCCGATCGCATCGAGAGCCGCACGTGCGACGGTGTTCTTCGAGGCGAACGCTTCCTGACGACCCAGGATCATGCAGTTGACCACGATCAGTGCGATGAACGCGCCCAACGCCTTGTGGATGTCCGGCACCACGGCTGCGAGCGTCATGTCCGCCACCGACACGAAAGTCGCGATGACCAGGATGTACGTGCTGATCCGTACTTCCCCGGGCACCCACCGACGGAAACTCGATATCAGGACACTGGATCCGAGTAGGACGAAGAAGGTGGCGAGTCCCATCGCGAGACTGTTTGCCACGGTGTTGGTGACCGCAAGGGCGGGGCAGAGCCCCAGGGCCTGTACCAGGACGGGATTCTCCCGCCAGACGCCGCGCATGAGATCCTGACGGGGTGTGGTCGTCCTCATGGAGGCGTGCCCCCGTTGGGGTCCAGGGCGGGGCCCAGCCGGGCAAGCGCGTCATTGATGATGCGGACGACGGTCCGTGAGGAAATGGTGGCACCCGTGATCAGGTCGACTTCGGTGGGCTTGCCTGTTCCCCGACCGGCCTTCACGGGTTCCAGCGGACTCACGACACCAACGAACTGTCCGACCCACGCAGTGTCTTTCTCGATCCGGTCGCCCAGCCCAGGCGTTTCCTTGCTCTCCAGAACTTTCATCCCAAGGAGGGTCTCGGTCGTAGGATCGTAACCGAAGATCACCTCGATCACGTCGGCGAATCCTGGTGCCCCCGAAACGATGGCAAATCCCGTCGGCCTGCCACTGGCATCGCGTCCGAGATACACCCGTTCCGCATCCGGGTTCGCGTCGACGCTCACTTGCGTGCCGGTGACATACAGGGTGTCGTACCGATCCGGCCCCCGCAGGACTTCACGGATCGCATTGTCGAGTCGTTCCGCCCGATGGGCTTCGATCGCAGGACTCGTCGCGGCGAACACCAGCACGATGAGTCCACCCGCCACCGCACCAGCCCCGCCGAGCGTCACCAACAAGCGGCCCGATGAAGCCCTTTCCCCTGGGGGTGGCGGCGCGCCTCCGCCATGCATGTGACCGCCGGTCACGAGGCTGTCCTCCGTGCTGTTCCGAAGACTCGTGGCTGGGTCGCCCGGTTGATGAAGGGTACGAGCGCATTCATCAGGAGAATGGCATACATGACGCCCTCGGCCAGTCCTCCCCAGAGACGGATGACCACGACGAGAGCGCCGATGCCGATCCCGAAGATCCAGCATCCCAGGTTGGTCACCGGACTGGTCACCAGATCGGTGGCCATGTACCAGGCCCCCAGCATCAGGCCCCCGGAGAACAGCATGAACGCCGGTTCCGGGTACTGTGTGGGGAAAAGGAGATGGAGGACCCCGACGAAAAGGAAAACGGAGAGGAAAATGCTCGCCGGAATCCTCCAGTTGAGATAGTTGCGCAGTGCCAGATAGAGGCCACAGATCAGAATGACGATCCCTGCCGTTTCACCGAGAGATCCTCCCGTGGTTCCGAGCATGAGATCGCGGAGAGCAGTCGTTTCGCCTTCGAACTTCAACAATCCGAGCGGCGTTGCCCCGGTCAGCACATCCGGTGCCCGGGCACTGAACAAGGGGAGTGCCAGGTTGTCGCCGCGGAGTTGCCACCAGCTCGCCTGCGCGGTGGGCCACGTGGTCATGGCGACCGGGAATGCCGCCTGCAGGAATGCGCGGCCCAGGAGGGCCGGATTGAAGACGTTCTGACCCAGACCGCCGAAGACCAGCTTCCCGAATCCGATGCTGAACGCGCCACCGACGAAGGCCATCCACATCGGAAGACCCGCCGGCAATGTGAGTCCGAGCAGGAGCCCCGTGATCATCCCGGAGCCATCGAGCAGCGACCGCCGCGGACCGAAGACCTTCTCGGTGATGAGCGCCCCCGCGGTCGCCGCGCCGGTCACCAACAGAGCACTCGGTCCGAAGAACATGACCGACGTCGCGAGGATGGGAACGAGGGTCGCCACCACCGTCCACATGATCCGGTGGGTGGAATGGCCGCTGCCGAGATGTGGCGAGGCCGTGACCAGTCGCGGAGGTGCTGAGGAATCGGTCACGCGGCGAGCACCTTCAACTTCCTGACCCGTGCCTTGGAGGCGGCGAAGAGCTGGGACAGCGGGATGTGTGAAGGGCAGACGTAGGAGCAGCATCCGCAGAGCATGCAATCCATCAGGTGGGCTTGCTCCATCTCTGCATACCGGTCGGCCAAGGCCAGCGCCCCGAGATGTTGGGGATTGAGAAACACCGGGCAGGCATCGAGACAGTGACCACACTTGATGCACGGGAGACTTGGCTGGTCACGGGTTTCGGCTCGGCTCAGGACCACCACCCCGGTCGTGCCTTTGGTGATAGGGACGTCGAGGTCTGCCTGGGCCATGCCCATCATCGGGCCGCCGAAGACGATCTCACGCGCATCGGCGGTCATCCCACCGCAGGCCTCGATGAGATCCCGGAGCTTGGTTCCCACCGGTACGAGCAGATTCGCCGGCCTCGCGATACCCAGGCCGGTCACCGTGACGATCCGCTCGATCAGGGGCAAGCCGGTCTCGAACACTTCGGCGATCGTCGCGAGGGATGCCACATTCTGTACGACGACCCCGACATGCATCGGAAGGCGACCCGAAGGTACGTCGCGACCCAACACGGCTTTGATCAACATCTTCTCCGCGCCCTGTGGGTACTTCACCGTGAGGTCGAGTACGGAGACATCGAGGTCGTCCGGGAGGGTATTCCGGATCGCGTCCACGGCGTCCGGTTTGTTCCGCTCGATTCCGACCACCGCACGCTTGGCGCCCAAGCACTTGAGCATGATCCGGATCCCGAGCTGCACACGCTCGGGGTACTCCACCATGGTTCGGTGGTCGGTCGTGAGGTAGGGCTCACACTCACACCCATTCACTACCAGCGTGTCGATCGGAAACTCAGGTGGTGGAGCCAGCTTGACGTGGGCGGGGAAGGCGGCCCCACCGAGCCCAACGACACCGGCGTCCTTCACCGCGGCGATCAGTTCTTCGTGCGAAAGCCCTTCCCACTCGGGAATGACACGGGGGCGGGTGGCCTGGGGAGAGTACCGCTCGACGGCGATCCGTATCGCGGGAGCATGCGTGCCGTCCGGATGGGGCCACAGTTCGATGGCGGTCACCCGGCCGGCAGCGGAGGCATGAACCGGGGCGGAAATATGTCCCTCGGCCCGAGCGAGTGTGTCACCGCGTTCGACCCGGTCCCCTACCCGCACGATGGGGGTTGCCGGGTTCCCGGCGTGCTGCCTGAGTGGTAAGACGATCTCGTCCGGGTAGGGTAACCGCCGAATCGGAATGGCCGCCGTGAGGGCCTTCAGGTCCGGCGGATGGACCCCATGGCGGAAGGAGTGCCAGAATCCCATCTCAGTTGAACGCAGCCGCTCTCGTCAGCAGTTTGTCGAGCCCCTTCTCCTTCGGATTGAGGGGTGTACCCGGGTGAATGATTGCGACGGGGCACCGTTCGGCGGCGGTGACCAGGTCTTTGAAAGTCCCGGCCCGCGGATCCTTGATGACCGCCTGTTTCTTGTCGTTGTACGCAAAGAGTTTGCGGTTGATGTTGATGCATTCGTCACAACTCGTGCACCGTGCCGTGTCGATATAGGGTTCGATTTCGAGCGCACCCTCATCGGCTCCCGGCACCGCTGCTTCGGCTGGAGCCGTCGCCGCACTCGGGGTGGTGACCGCCGGTGGCGCCGCGGTTTCGGCCACCGCCACCCCCCCTCCCTGGTTCGCTTGTGCTCCGCCTCCATTCGAATCCGGGAGATCGAACGACACCGCGCCGAGTCCGGGTGCCGAGGGGATCTCGGCGAGGATGTCGGCCACCGTGCGATTGCCGCCTGCACGGATCAGCCCTTCGGCCAACCGGCGTGCGATGACCTGTGGGTACCGGGCCTTGAGGTCGGACATGCGGCGTTCGTAGTCGGCCTGAAGGCCTGCGAACTTGGCATCGAACTCGATCTCCACATCGGCCGACACGGTATCCCGAACGGACTCGGGCACCTCGAGTCCGGCCATCTGCCGCAATTGGTGCCAGAGTTTGAGTCGGTCGTCGGCCAGCTCCACGATCTCATGGCTCACCGCGAACCGGACCAGTTGCTTCTGCCCGTCGAGGGTCTGGATGTATGGGGTGAACTCTCCCCGCTCCTCTGGTGTGCGTTCCATGTACTCGGCGAAGGGGAGGAGGTCGTCCGAGGAGCCGTCGGAGGATATCGGCGTGAAGTGCTTCTTGAATCTCGACTCCGTCGCGGCCCAATCGGCAATGGTCATCGGGAGGGTGAGCACCTGCTCTTCACCAGTCCCGTTGCGATGTCGCAAGTCATAGGTCGGCCAGGTGTCGTCGATGGCGGGATTCCCGTCGAGCGAAATGCATTCCGCCAGGCTGTCGCCTCCATCGGGGTCGTACACCAGAACCGGAAAGGCTCGACTCTCGAGAGCATACTTCGCGGCGCGATTGGCCTGATCGTCCGCCAAGCCGTGTTCGGGCGGGCAGGGACAGTGAAGTGAAAACACCGCCGGTCGACGGCTCTTCAGACCCTTGAGGACACCCGCCAGTAAGTGGGACGGATTCGCCTGAGAACCTTGGAGCACGAAGGCGTTGCGGTGCGCCATGACCAGCAGGGCGAGCTCCTTCCGGGTTTCCTCCTTGCCGTGCTGAGCCTTGCCCCAGGCTGCCATGTCGGAAACCTGTCCGGTGAATCCGCTGGTGCACGCCTGACCGCCGGTGTTGGAGTACACCTGGGTGTCGAGCACCACGACCCGGATCGGTTTGCCCGAGGCAAGCAATCGCGAGAGGTTCTGGAACCCGATGTCCAGCATCGCGCCATCGCCCCCGACCGCGAAGATCGGTGGGCACAGGTCGAACTCCTCTTCGTTGAACTGACGCCAATCGAATTGTGTGAAGAAGAGTTCGTCCTTCTCGGCGTCGTACTCTCCTTCGAGTTCCAACTCCGCTCGGCGCACGGCCTTGAACCCGTCGGCCATCTTGCGCATTTGTCCCTCGAAGATCCCGATGGCGATCGACGGAGCGTCCTGGAACAGATGGTTGACCCACGGGAAGGGATAGGGGTTGTAGGGATACGTGCTCCCCCAGACTGACGAGCATCCCGTGGCGTTAGCGATACCCAGTGTGGAGCGACCTCGACCACTTGGCCCCTCGGTGTACCGCCAGCGTAGCTCCTTGAGCTCCTTGAGCATCCCGGCAATCCGTGCCACCTGGGCCCGCTTGTCGGGCGCGATCTCCACCGCATCCAACTGATCGAGATTCGCGTCGGCAGCCACCAGCGTCCGGGCTTTCTGGTCAAGGCGAGCGATCAGGTCGTCGAGCTTCACGACATGGCGTGCGACCCGTGGGTACATCAACGCATTGACCGCACTGTACACCAAGTGAATGGCGGTCTTCTCCCCGCAACCCATGCACGCACCATCACCGCCGAACATGGAGCGGTAGTTGTCCTTCTTGAGGAGGAGAGAGGTCAGGACACCGATGCCCTCCTCCAGGTTGCGGACATTGACATAGCGATCGTTGGTATCTGGGAGACGCTGCCAGAGTTCCCAATTACGTCTCAGCCGATCGACCACGGCGTCGTCCTGGCGGATGGTGATCAGCGCCTGATCGGGGCAGACATCGACACAGATGTTGCAGCCTTTACAGGCCTCCGGATGCACCGTGATCGAGAGGAGCCCACCGGTTCCCTTCTGCTTCCCTTCCGGGACCTCGAAGAATGGAGCGGTCTTGGCGAGTGGGAACTCGGCCACTGCCGCGTGAATCACGGCGAAGTCACTGTCGGTGGCGGCTCGACGTTCGGGGTCCATCGCCATGCGCGCGACCACGCTCTCGTAGGCTTGGGTCAGCGCCTCTGGGACCGAACGGAGGGGGCCGGCCAACAGCCGCTGAGCTTCCCGTGCCAGTGGACGAAGCACGGGTCGGAACCGGTCAAAGGTACGCCCGTTCGACCGGCTCGCCACTGCGGCTTCAAGGACCTCTTCGACCGTATTGACGAGTCCTGGAATTGCCGCGTCAGGACATTGGACCCAGCATTGACCGCACCCGGTGCATTGCTCAGCGATGAACTCAGGAACCTCGAACCGGACGTCGGTCATGTCACGGAGCGTGCTGGTGGCCGCAGGAATGGCGCTGATAGCGGCAAAAGGATCGGCGATCACGTCCTCGCCGGTCTGGTAGAGGAATCCGACCTGTTCCCAGAATCGTCCGCCGTGGCCCAGCCCCTCGACCGCGCCGCTTTCAAAGCTGAGGGGCATCACGGGGAGCGCGCCACGCTCCGCGCGTTTGTCGGCGAAGTCGAGGTAGGCCACCTCGGTCACTTCGGCGAATCCTCGCCGGATCACCCGCAGATTGTCATCCACGACGGCCTGACCGAACCGCCCGAACTTCTTGTTCAACTGCTTGGCGATGCCCTCGAAGAGTCTTGACTCGTCGAGATCGTGTTTGGCCATGAGCGGGGCGGAACGAAAGAAGGCACCCATGAATGCCGCGCCCTGCATCCGATAGCGATGCTCTGCCTCGGAGGCCTCATCCGCCGCTATCGCGAACCCGTCCAGCATGAACAAGCGGATTTCTCGCTCCCGAATTTCCTTTTGGGCCGTGGCGGGAAAATTGTCCCAGAGGGCTTTCGCGTCTGCTTCGCACTGGATGATGAACACCCCACCAGGTGCGAGCCCTGCGATCGGATTGGAGTGACGGAAGACATTGGGGTCGGGTGAGAGTACGACGTCGACATGTCGCAGCTCGGCGTTGAGCCGGACCGGCTCGGAGGCCAGGGTGGCAAAGAACGTGGTGGGCTGCCCCTTCTTTTCCGATCCATACTTCGGGTTGGCCTTGACGTGGAGACCGAGAAGCTCGGACGCCGTCAGGGCCAGGTTCTTCCCCATGGTGATGGCTCCCCATCCGCCGACGGAATGAATCCGGAGGGCGAGGGAGCCCTTGGGGAGAAGGTTGAGGTCTGTGGTGGAGTGGATCGCGAGGTTGCCAAGCCTCGGGTAGGACTCTTCGAGGGTTTCCTGCCAGAGTTCCAACTTGGGCAGCCGGGTCTCGGGCCGGAGAAAGTCGATGCCGAGATAGAACTGTCGGCGCTGCCGTCCCTCGGGAAGCATGTTCTCGATCGCCGCCAGGAGATCACTCGCCTGGACATCGCGGCTTCCCATCCCGAACCCGCCAGAACTGAAATCGGGAACTTCAGAGGCGTCGATGGCCGGGATCCCTTCGTGAGGGACCTTGCCACGCGCACGCCCATTCTCCACTGCCTGTCCCATCACCGCCCGAATCTCTCTGAGGAGTGGCGGGTCGGCCGCCAGCGGCTGGTCGAGGCGTTCGAGCACCGTCACCGCCTTCTTCCCTCGGAAGAGCTCGACGATTCGGTCCCCGGGAAAGGGGCGGAACATGGTGACGTTGACCACACCGATGCGCAGGCCCCTCTCTTCCCGCAGATGGTCCACCACCGCCTCGAGATTCCACACGATGGAGCCCTGGCCGGCCACCAAGTACTCGGCATCTTCGGTGCGATACCCACTGGCCCGGGCGTACTGTCGGCCGGTCAGGGCCGCAAAGTCCTCGAATGCCCCGTCCGCGATTTCGCGAATATGGTCGAAGTAGAACGGGCGCTGTGCGGCCACTCCCTGGGCGTAACTGTCCTGGTTCTGGACGACACCTAGCATGGCGGGGTAGTCCAGGTCGAACATCTCCGGGATGCGGCGCCGTTGCTCGCCGAAGACCATTCGCTGGGCCGGTGTTGGGGAGGCGATCATGTCGGCGGGGTCACCCAAGTAACGCCGGACGAGTTCCGGCTCCGGAAGCCGCATCGATTCGATGACGTGACTCGTGAGGAACCCATCCTGGGCGCAGATCCCGGGGTTGAGCGAAAGCTCGGCGATCCGGTGGGCGATCAGGTTGAGGTCCGCCGCTTCCTGAACGTTCTTGGCGAAGAGTTGGAAGAAGCCGGTGTCGTCCACCGCATGGTAGTCATCATGACCCGCATGGACGTTCAGCGCGTGCTTGGTCATGGCCCGGCACGCCATGTTGAGCACGTAGGTGAGACGTTTTCCAACGGCGGCGTAGAGAGACTCATGCATGTAGGCGATGCCCTGCCCACTCGAGAAATTCGTGGCGCGGAGTCCGATCATGGACATGCCCGCCGTCACCGCGGCGGCGGCGTGTTCGCCTTCCGGCTCGAAGAACAACAACCGGCGACCGTTGACGTTGAGTTTCCCTTGGGCCACGGCGACGGCCCAACCCTCTCCCATCTGCGTTGATGGGGTAATGGGGTAGGCCCCTGCGGCCTCGCTTGCCGCAGTTTCCATGGCAACGATGGCCTCGCTGCCATCGAGTGTCGCTGGCTCGCCAGGGAAGGGTGGTGCTTGCACGGGTTCGGGAGGGCGGCGGCCAAAGATCATGACACGGCTCCTTGCAATGCTCGAGCGGGCTCTTGGAACTGGGCCCCGCTGATCCACACGATGGCGCCGGTTGGGCAGCGTCCAATCGCGGCAGGTGTGGCGAGGTCGTAGTGATCGTAGTCCACGATGGCCAAGCCATCGCGGATAGCAATGAGGTTCGGTGCGGCGTCCGCGGCGCAGCGCCGGCAGCCGTTGCACGCAACGTTGCAAACGGCGGTTGCCGCATCTCCATCGAGCAAGTTGCGGCATTGCACCAGTAGTTGATGTGCCAGTGGCATGAGCACGAACAAGTCTTTGGGACAGGCTTCCACACAGTCACCGCAGGCGGTGCACAGGGCCGGTTCGACGACGGGAAGGCCAACCTCGTTCATTGTGATCGCCCCGAAGTCACACGAGCGCTCGCAGTCAGCGAGACCCAGACAGCCCCAGGTGCAGCCCTTCCCGCCACTGGCGACCGCGGTTGCTGCCGCGCAGGTCTCCAGACCGACATACTCGGCTTCCTGAACGGCAACGTCACGGCCACCGGCACAGAGCAGCCTTGCGACACGCTGGTCGGCCGACCCGACATCGACACCGAGGAACGAGGCAACGTCTTCCCGCGCATCGGGGCTCATCACCGTGCAGATCGCGGGAGTGGTGTTCCCCTCAACCAGGGCCTCTCCGAATCCTCGACAGCCGGGAAAACCGCAGGCACCGCAGTTGTTTCCCGGGAGGAGGCCGACGACGGCGTCGATCCGCGGATCTTCGAAGACATAAAACCGACGATGGGCGATGGAGATCAGGATCGCGAACCCAAGACCGACCGCGCCCAGAATGCCGGCCGAGAGGAGTACGGCTCCAATCGTCACTGCATGGACTCCACGCTCGAAACATCGGCTTGCGTGAGGATCCAGGCAGCCAACCGATCGACCGGGTGCGTACTGTCTCCTCCAGCAACGGCGCCTGCCGATGCGGTGGCCAGTCCGGCCATGGCTTCGAGTTGACGCAGTTCGTCGGACAACTGAGTTGCGCTTTGTCCGCCAAGGCTCCTCCGGGGTGGGGTGGCCTCAGAGAGGATCCGCAGGCGAGCCCCCAGGACGGAACTTGCGTCGGGATCGTGGACGAAACCGGCACTGCCCGGTGGTACCCACGCAACCACGGAGGGTCCGGTTCGGTCCAGGAGAGGGCCCAATTCGGCTCCATCGAGTATCTGCGCTACCAGCGTCCGTGGGCTGATCAGTCGCACCAGGGCGGCGGGAGGCGCGACGTCGTTTCGGACCAGAAGCACGATCGTCATCCCGCCATCGAGAAACTCCGCCAGGCTCCCAACCTTCAGGTCGGCGCCGTCGAGAGAAACCACCAGCGGTGACGCAATCTGTCGTTCGCGCCGGTTCCAACGGGCGAAGGGATATGCCTCCAGCCAAGGTCCATGAGCACTCGAGTCGTAGCGACCGCTGCGGGCAGCCGTCACGAGGTGGGCGGCACCGAAGACCCGTCCCATGCGAGCCAGTGCGGTCCGCACCTCGGCGCCGAGATCGGCCCCGGTCGGGAGTTCGATGACTTCCACCGCGGGTGAGGCCAAGACCTCCTTGAACACGGAGGCGGCCTGCTCGACCGCAGGCAGGGTGTGTCCCACGAGCGGGGAGGCGGCCGTGTCGAACAGCGAAGCCAAACGATCGGTATCGAGATGCAAGGCACCGAACGAACCGAGTGAAGCGGCAAACGTGGGGGAGTGGTCGGCTGGGGAAGTTGCGTGGGCTTCCCTGAGCATGACCTCGACCTCGTCGACCGCCAACAGGAGCGCTTCTCGGTAGGGTCTCGCCCGTGGAGCGAGTGCTTCACGAATCCGGTCGAGTCGGGGGTCAGATGGCATGGCGATCGAACTCCGCGGTCAGGAGCTCCAGGCGCTCGTCGACTGAATGGGGTGGCACATGCCGGGTCTCCTCGTAGCGCGGATGGCTTTCGTTCTGGTAGAACACGCCGAGTCGTGCCATCGAAGTGTCCTGCGCCACGGCCCTGGCCGCATCGAGATCCGATGGGTCATGCCGACGTCGATTGGGGTAGAGATCGGCGACTTCGGGCACATCGATGCCTCGCTCGTGGATCAGCAACTCCGTCCTGGAGGGATCACGGAGAAAGGAGTCGAAGATCTTCGTCGAATACTGGGGACAGCGTTGCAGGATCCTGACGAAGGCAAATCCCCGATGTCGATAGGCTGCCCGGAGGGTCGCGTAGAGGTGAGCCGGTACCCAGTCGGAGGTCTGCGCGACGAAGGAGGCATTGCTGATGCCGAGTGTCGCGCTGAGCGGGTTCAACGGAGGAAGATAGGAGCCCCTGGGCTGGGTATTGCTCGGGTGGCCCTGCGGTGTGGTTGGGGAGGTCTGGTTCTTGGTCAAGCCATAGATCTCGTTGTCGAGCATCAGTGCGACCATGTCCACGTTGTAGCGAGTGGCATGCATCCAGTGGCCTGCACCGATCGAGCAGCAGTCCCCGTCACCCATGACCGCGAAGACATGAAGATCGGGGCGGGAGAGTTTGACCCCCGTCGCCACGGGGAGGGCTCGCCCGTGGAGGCCGTGGAATCCGTATGTCTTGAGGTAGTGCGGGAGCCGACTCGAACAGCCGATACCCGAGACGAACACCGTTCGCTCGGGAGCTAACTGCTCCTCCTCCAACAGGCGCTGCACCGAGGTGAGGATCCCGTGATCTCCGCACCCTGGGCACCACCGAGGCATGGCCCCGGCGTAGTCCTGCATGGTGTAGTCCTGAGCCTCGTCCTCTCCAAGAACGAGCAGGGAACAATCGCAATCGCTCATGGGTTCCTCTCGTGCGACAGCGCGTCGCGTATGGCTGCGTGGATCCTCGCCGGACGGAGTGGCTCACCCGGGACTTTGGTCCAACAGTCCACGTCCACCAGCGTCGAGGCCCGTAGAAGCCAGGCCAACTGTCCCAAGCGCCGATTCTCCTGCGTGATGTAGGGAGCCGTCGGCGCGTCGCTGTAGTTGATCTCCACGGTCATCACCTTCCCGAACCTGGCGAACAACTCTCTCAGGCCCGGATGCATGGGCGAGAGGAATGTCAGGTGTGTCGAGGAGACCCTCTGGCCTTCCGCGCGGACTCGGTCGACTGCTTCTTCGATGGCACCCTTGGTCGAGCCCCACCCCACGATGAGGAGATCGCCGTCGGAATCACCGTGAACCGGTGGTGGCTTGAGTGCATTCTGCAGGACCGCCAGCTTCCGACTCCGCATCTCGCACCCGCGTTGGTGGACGTCCGGGGTGTACGCCACGGTGCTTCGCTCGTCGTGGGCGAGGCCCGTGAGTGTGTGCATTCCTCCGGGTTGTCCTGGAATGAAACGCCGGCTGAGCCCGGTGTTCGGATCCCACTCGTACGGCCTCACTCCGTTGGGGACGGCGGCCTGGTCGACCGGATCCGCGAGCCAGCGGCGATCGAGTTCTGGCCGGATCCAAGGCTGCACTCCGGTGGCAAGGTTGGCATCGGTCAGGACGATGACCACGCATCGGAAGGTTTCCGCGATCCGGCGCGCCGTGATCATGGCGTTGAAACACTCCTCGATGGTGGCAGGGGCAATCACCACCCGCGGTGCGTCACCCGCTTGCGCGAAGAGCGCGGCCAGGAGGTCGGACTGTTCGACTTTGGTAGGAAGGCCGGTACTCGGCCCGCCTCGCTGAACGTCCACGACGACGAGGGGCACTTCCCCCATCACGGCGAGCCCGATGAACTCGGTCTTGAGCGCCAGACCCGGACCAGAGGTCACCGTGAACGCGACCTTCCCGGCGTACGACGCACCGATCGCGACACCGGCCGCGGCGATCTCATCTTCCGCTTGATGTACGATGCCGCCGAACCGCTCGAAGATGTCCCCCAGGTAGTGACTCACCGACGTGGCCGGGGTGATGGGGTACATCGCACAGAGTTCCATCCCTGCGGCGATGGCGCCCAGTGCCACCGCCTGATTCCCGTTGGTGACCACCATCGGAACCGATGGGGGAGTGCAGGGGATGTCGAATTGGAAATCGAGATGTGCCTCCGCCCAGCGGTAGCCAACGTCGAGCAAGGCGTGGTTCATCTCCACCACCTCTGCCGACTTCTTCCTGAATTGGCGGGCGACGATTTCGCGGACCGTTTCCAGATCGCGCCGGTAAATCCAGCACAGCATGCCGAGCACGAACATGTTCTTCCCCTTGCGGGGGGCGTCCACCACCTCGAGACACTCGGTCTCCATGGGGACTTCGATGATCCGGTAGTTCCGTGTGGTGAGCTGGGCCATCGCGGACTCCCACTGCTTCCGAATCACCTCGTCGTCTTCCGAGGCCCAGCGGTTTTCGATCAGGACGATCGCATCATCGGCGAGGGCATCGAGATCGTGGCGGCCGAGGAGGACTTGTTCGTTGAAGGCAACGACGAGGTTCGCGTGGTCGCCCCAGTTGGTCACCGGTCCTTGGCCTACCCGGATTCGATTGCCCGATCCCCCGGCAGGGCTCCGGGCTGGTGGTTGGATTTCCGCCGGGATGATCTCGACCGTCCAGACCCCGTTCCCCATCCTGGCCGAGGCCTCACCGAAGATCTGACCGCACTTCTGTGCGCCTTCGCCGGGGTCGGAGAGGATCTCGAGCGTGTGTTCGGCGAGTCGGAGAAGCCGGGGGTGGGAAGTGGGTTCGGGTGGTGCTGCCATGGTGCTGGCGCCGGTGTGGGCGTCCATCGCGTGACCTCGCGTTTACGTTCGGCCGGACTTTCGATGGAGGGACATCAGATGGTACCAACATCCCCCGACCCACCTCATGGCAGGCCGGGGTGTCCTCTCCGTCGAAGAAGAAAAGCGACGGAGGGGGCGAGGGGAATGGAATTCTGTATGAAGAAGACTTTAGAAAAACTCCAACGTTCAGCCCCTTACGCCGATGGCCCGCCGTCAGGTCGTACGGATGTGGCGATCTCCCGCAGGTAATCCACTGCGCGGAAGGCAACGATCAGAATCTCCATCGTCACCCGGAACCACATCGCCAGCAGTAGAAAGAACGCCCCGGCTGCTGGCACTCCAACCAGAAGCGCCCCAACCTTTCCGAAGAACCCGCCCGCCATCCCGATGATGGTGAACAGGAGCAGGACAGCCCCAACCCCGCTCCCCAGCAGGAGGAGGGCGTAGAGGAACTTCTGGATCTTTGGCGTGATGAAGTGCGTGAAGGAGAGGTCGAAGAGTGACGCGACAAGACCTTTGTTGTTCACGGGGGCCTCCGGTTGGGTGGTGGGGGTTTGCTGGCATTGCGCAGTTTTCCCGCCCTGGCGGTCATCTCAGACACCCGCGAAAGAAATGGGCTTGGCGAACTGCCGAGCCCTTCCGAGTGAACTTCCATGCCCGAGGAGGTGGGTGGGATAGCTCGGCCCTCGATGACGCTCGCTGGGGCGGTCCTTGCTATGGCCCAGTTCACAACGTTGGTGATGGGCGTGGACTTCCCGAGTTTCGACCGTCCCTATTCGCGCCTCGCCGAAACCGGCTGATGCCCGCCGTCGCTACCGAACGATCCGACCCGCTTGATTCACGAATTGCACGGGGACGGTCTGCACACGATCACGGGCTCTCCGAAGCGATGGAGGTACGAGTGAACTGAGGAGGGCGGGCAAGGTGAATGGCTCGGCCCGAGCCTCATCCACCACGTACCCCAGGTCGCGAAATGCCAACACAGTGATCGCACTCAGGGGCTCGGGACCTACGCTTCCCGTGGGCGTCATGAGTTCAGTCCCGAGTACATCCTCACGCCAGTGGGAAGAGGAGGGATCGACTGGTGGGAACCCGTCGCAGCTGAGAGGTTGGGGAATCCCGGGACAGCCAGCCGGGAGAGGAAGCGAGACCGCGCCTGCGAGCATGTACGCCTGCCGAGCCCCCTCACCCGCGAAGATTGGACCGCCAGTTTGTCGGGCCCAGGGCCCGGATCTGGTCATGCCGAGAACATGTCCAAACTCATGTCGCGCGACATCCTCGAGTTCCCAACCACCCTCGAGAATGAACTCCGAATCGAGCACGAACCAGCCGACGAGGGGGAGGCCGGTCTCCGCCCGCCCTAGGCAGGTATTTGCCAGGCCCAGCGTGCCCCCTTGGCTCCTGTCGATCTCGCCGAACGAAACGAACACCAGGACGTCGTCGATTGTTTCACCACTCTGCACTGGACACGAAGGATCCGGACTTTGCAGAAGCGTCACGTCCGGGAGCTCGGAAAGGAGGACGGACTCCCACATTTTCCGGGCCCGATGAACCGCCGTCGACTCTTCGGCGGAGACCTCTCCAACAAAACGAACGTCGATATTGAAATGGGTCGGTGGAGGTTCGACGGCCATCACCTCGATCTCACGCAAGGCCTGTCCGGATGAGACCTGGAGGGCTTGTACACCGGGTTCTGGACCAAGTCGCCATCCGGCGAGTCTCGCGAGCCCGTCCCCGTTCGTCGAGATGATGGGTCCGGCGAGCATTCCGTTCCCCGAGACGACCCTGAAGTTGACCGGTTCTCCCACCACCGGGAGCCCGAACGCGTCGACGACCAGGACCCAGATCGTCGAGTCGACGATGTTGCCTCGAAAACCAGACAGCCGTGAAGGGGTCACCGAGATCTGAGCCGGCGCCACACCCAACGCCGTGGCTCCCAGGACCGCTTCATGGCCTGATTCCGTCCTGGCCACCAGTCGCTGGTTTCGTGCTTCCGATCCCAGTCTCCATCGCACCTGGACTCGACCATCACTCGCCGTCGTCGCACGACTGAGGTCCGTCTCTCCACCTCCCTCAGTGACGAGAAAGGTCACGACGGCTCCGGTGACCGGGCCTCGTGGGTCCCTGACCTGGAAGACACCGATGATCTGCTCGCCGACGGTCGCCGACTGTCCATCTCCACTCACGACCGTAATAACCTCGGGCAATCGCGAAGGCTCAGTCTGGCCGGAGCAACTCCACACGAAGCACAGGACCAGGAGGAGAGGCCCCGACCCCAACCTGGAGAAATGGGTGCGATGTCTGGGAATGGGTCCAACAGCCACCACCATCACCTCGCGGCATGGAAGTGAATCAGACGACGGTGCCAACATATCGCGCAGCCCCGTTCGGGGGGAGACCCCCAATATTGGCTTGCCAAACGGCCAGGCTCCGTGCCGGAACCACCAAGCAGGCCCGCCCCAAAGAAAAGGAAAGGCCCGGCAAAACTCTGCCGGGCCCCTCCTCCGTGACCTTCCAGGACCGTCCCTAGGGCTGGAACGTCACCTTCGATGGCAAGCTGCCCCCACTTTGGGTGCCGTCACCCAGCTGACCGAACTGGTTTCCTCCCCAGCAATAGGCCACCCGACCGGGGGTGACCCCGCACGAGTGGAGCGCGCCGGCACTGATGCTCCCGAAGCTCAGACCACCACCTACCGCGACAGGAGAGGTGCTCGACGTCGTGGTTCCATCCCCAAGCTGGCCGCTGGTGTTCTGACCCCAACAGTAGGCCACCCCGCCCGGGGTGATACCACAGGTGTGATTCTCACCGGCATTCAACGAGGCGAACGTGAGTCCACCGGTAACAGCCACGGGTGTGAATGCATCGTCCGTGGTGCCGTCACCGAGCTGCCCTGCGCTGTTGTCACCCCAACAATGCGCGGCACCGGTCGTATCCAACGCGCAGCTATGGGCTCCTCCGGCGGTGACGGAGGTGAAACTCA
>QKDC01000017.1 GCA_003246755.1 Gemmatimonadota bacterium
CGCCGGTCCCGCACCACTCTAGCTCCAGGAGTCGCTCGCGCATCGGCCGGGTCCAGACAAGGCCGCTTCCGCTCGGGAGTGGTGATGGCCGAATTGGCCCTGGCGGTGGTGCTGACCGCCGGCGCCGGGTTGTTGGTCAAGAGCCTTTGGCAGCTCCAGCAGGTCGATCCGGGTTTCAGCACGGAGGGTGTTCTCAAGGCCGACTTCCAGCTTCCCGAAAAACGGTATCCGGCCGACTTCTCCGTTTATCCCGAATGGGTGGAAATCGGTCGCTTTGAGGATGAGCTCAAGACACGGGTTGCGGCGCTACCGGGTGTTCGTTCCGTGGCGATCGCAGGCAGACACCCACTCGATGCAGGGTTTACCAGCTCCATCTCCGTGGTTGGTCGGGAAGCCGAAGCAGGTGATTGGCCGGAGCCCTCCATCCGCCAGGTCGACGCGGGATACTTCGAAACCCTCCAGATTCGGTTGATCGCCGGCCGCCGTCTCGAGGTGACCGATGACGCGACCGCGCCAACCGTCTTGCTCATTAACGAATCAGCCGCCGATCGCTATTTCCCAGGTGACGATCCTCTCGGGCAGCGGATCCGCCTGTGGGGATCCAATCGAGAAATCGTGGGAGTCATTGCGAACGAGCGCTTTCGAGGCCCCGCGGAGGTTACCCCTCCTGCGGTGTACCTGCCGCTCAAGCAGGCTCCTTCGCCGACGGGGAGTCTGCTGCTGCGAGTCGATCGCAACCCGGAGCTGTTCGTGGCGTCGGTTCGGGGGATCGTGCGTGAACTCGATCCGGCTTTGCCACTCTCCGGGGTCGAGCCAATGGCGGTAACGCTGCGTGATTCGATGGAACAGCGTCGTTTCACCATGCTCCTCCTTGGCATCTTCGCGACCGTTGCCCTCGTGCTTGCGGTTGTAGGGGTCCATGGCGTGCTCACCTATACGGTGGCACAGCGGAAGCAAGAGATCGGGATTCGCATGGCACTCGGTGCGGATCGTCATACCGTTCAACGATTGATCGTTGGTCACGGCGTGCTTCTGACCTTCGGGGGGCTTGGGATTGGACTGATCGGTGCGTTGATTGGTACACGCCTCATGCGATCGCTGTTATTCGCCGTCAGCCCGACCGATCCAGCGACGATCGCGGCGGTTGGAGTCCTGCTTGCGATCGTCGCAGTGGTCGCCAGCTATCTCCCGGCCAGGCGAGCAGCCGAGGTCGATCCCATGGAGGCGTTGCGAGCGGAATAGCTTGGAACTACGGCGTGGGAACTACCGTGGGTGGACGCCCGATCGGGTTTCTCTCTTGGATGCAAGCAGAAAGCGCAAGGACGTCTTCTTCGCCGTAGGGCCTCCCCACGATCTGGAGTCCGACGGGTAGTTTGCAGGGATCCAGGCCGCACGGCACCGCACCGACGGGGAGCCCAGCAAGACTCAACACGAATGTAGGCGCGATCCAATCGACATAGGTCTCCATCCTTCGGCCAGCAACCGTCTCGGGGTAGTTCTGTTCCACCGCGAAGGGCGGAACTGCCATCGCCGGTGTTACCAGGTAGTCGTAGGTCCCGAGGAGGTGGAGCAGACGCTCACGGATCTTCGCCCGAACGTGTTCCGCCTGTCCGAGGGCAGCAGGGGTGTTTGCTAATCCCGCCCGGATGTTGCCTGCAACGTTGGCACCGAAGACATCGAGATAGTCCATCCGGGTGTGCATGTTCGCTACGAACCAGTAGCCGCGGAGTGTGAGGAAGGCATCCCTGCCCTCGCGGAGATCGAGTTCGACCTCCTCGACCTCCACTCCCGAATCGGCGAGACCAAACGCCGCCCCTCGACAGACACGCTCGACATCGGCGTCGACTCCGATCCCCATGAGGTCGGAGCAATAGGCGAGTTTGAGGACCGGTCGTGGCCCGGCTGCCACCGCCGCCGAGAAGTTTCGGCCACGCACTGGTTGTACGATTGGCGCAACGTCGCTGGGTCCGGCGATGGCGTCGAGCATGAGAGCCACATCCTCGGCGGTTCGAGCCATCGGTCCGGATACCTGCAGAGTGTCCCAGAGAAAGTCCGCGGGCCATGTGGGCACCAGGCCAGGTGATGGCCGAAGCCCCACCACCCCACAGAACGAGGCGGGAATTCGGAGGGAGCCTCCAAGATCGGTTCCTTCGGCGAGGGTGATCATCCCGCTAGCGAGTGCCGCCGCACCACCCCCGGTAGAGCCCCCCGCACTCTTCGATGGATCCCAGGGATTCCGGGTCCGGCCGAAGACCTCATTGAATGTGTTTCCGCCGGCGGCAAACTCAGGGCAGTTCGTTTTGCCGAGGATGATGGCTCCGGCCTCCCGGAGACGGCTGACCACGAGTGCATCTTCCTTCGGGACGTGGTCGGCGTAGGCCTTCGACCCGTAGGTGGTTCGGAGTCCTGCCACGGGTGTGACGTCCTTGATGCCCACCGTGAGACCGCATAAGGGCGGTACGTCTCCTCGCATCACCCGCCGCTCGAGCGCGCGAGCCTCGTCGCGTGCCCGGTCGTTGAGCGTCACGATGGCGTTGAGTCTCCCATTGAGGTGTTCAACCCGCGCCAGACATGCCTCGACGATGTCGACCGGCGACAACTCCTGGTCGGCAACGAGCCGTCGGAGCTCCACGGCACTCAGATCGGCAATCTCACCTCCCAGGGCCATCAGGACGGTCCTGCGGTCACAGTTGCCATTCCCCATCGAACGCAACGACCCGTGCGAAAGCCGCTTCGCCGCCCTTGAACTTCCACGGAAAGCATCCGAGGGGAAGGCGGCGGTTCTGAAGCTCCGGCGCGTCGATCTCTCCGCCGAGGTTTTCGATGTGCATACAATCGTAGGGGAAAAGCGCGTTGTGGGTGAGTTGGTAGGCACTGTCAGGGAAGAGGGTTTCCATGTTCTCCAAACCGAACTTCGCCTCGGCGGCGGCGCGCACCCTGTCACAGTGATTGTGCATGCCTTTGCCCAGGAATCTCCCGATCGGCAGGTTCATGGGATGATCGGTTGATACAACATCCACACCCCAGACATGGATCTTGCGCTCCAGCAGCCACGGCACCATGTCGGGATGTGCTCCCGGATGCATGTGGAGGTAGCGCTCTTCGTCCGGTTCGGCGCCGAACTGACCGTAACGGTGCCAGCCTGTATGCAGAACCAGGATGTCACCGTCCTGAAGGTCCACCCGCTTCTCGATCATCTCCGGTGTGTACACCGCCAGATCATCCATCTCGTCGCGCAGGTCGACGATGACCCCCGGTCGACACAACCACTCCAGCGGAATCTCGTCGATGGTGCGACCCGCGGTGACGAAATGGCGAGGGGCATCGAGGTGAGTCCCCATGTGATTCGAGGTCTGGATGTACTGCGCGTTGACGCCGTGTTCGGCTTTTCGTTTGATGTACTTGACTTCGAAGGGTGGGTAATAGGGCCAGAAGGAGACCTCCTGGTTCAGGGGTTGGCTGAGATCGTAGAGCTTCATGTGACCTCCGTGTGAGCGATCAGGCGATGGCGGGACGGTCGGCCAAACGCATGAGGAGATAATAGAGAATGAATGACGCACCGGCCGCCGTGAACCAGGCGCCGTGGAAGAGAAACCCAACGGATGGGTGAATGGTGCCGGCAAGGGCGACAGTGATACCACCCAATGTGGCGAGAACGGCGCGCCGATTCACCCCACCGGTGTAGCCATAGAGGCCGTCTTTGCGGTAGAGGTCAGCGAGCTCCAGATCGCACCGGCGCAGCACGAGGTAGTCGCACACGATGACCCCGCCGACGGCACCCAACAGGCCGGAGTAGCTAATCAGCCATGTCTGGTACATGTCGAGGAGCCTCCACGGCATGATCACGATTCCCAATATCCCGGTGATCAAGCCGCCGAGGCGAAACGTGATGCGACGCGGGCTCACGTTGGCGAAACTATTGGCCGGAGCGACGACGTTCGCTGCGATGTTCGTACTCAAAGTGGCAATCACGATGGCGAACATGGCCAACGCCCCAAGCCAGGGCCTCCCCATTTCGGAGGCGAGTCGTGCCACCAGGTCGATGGGGTTCCAAATGGCTTCACCGTAGAGAAGGACGGTGGCACTGGTGACGGCAACACCGATGAACGCGAAGAGCGGCATCGTCGTCAGGAGACCGAGTGTCTGTCCGCTGATCTGGTCCTCCTGACTTCGGGCATAGCGCGTGAAGTCAGGGATGTTGAGTGAAAGGGTGGCCCAGTATCCCACCATCGCGGTGACCCAGGGGACGAACACGACGAGTAGCCAGCGAGGTGTCGAGAGGGCCCGCACGGGGGTTGCCATGGTGCTCGATCCAAGGATGGCACCCGCCCCCCCCACAGCATTGAACGCCCAACCCAGCAGGGCGACCCCCATCAGAATGAGGAAAGGCGCCGCGACGGTTTCCATCCATTTGATGCTCTCGGTCCCCGCCCAGACGAACCAGAGGTTCACCAGCCAGAAGATGAAGAATCCCGCGAAGTGGGGGAAGCCGTAGCCCATGAACGTCCACGACCCACCCAAGCCGTTCCAACCAGGCCAGAGCAGTCCGAGGAGGGCGCTGATCGCAAGGCCGCCGATCCAGGTCTGAATCCCAAACCATCCACATGCGACCAGGGCACGGAGCAGCGAGGGCAGGTGAGCTCCTCGGTATCCATATGCGGCACGCGCGTACACCGGAAACGGAATCCCGTACCGCGTTCCGGCGTGCGCGTTGATGACCATCGGGACAAGAACGATCGCGTTGCCGATCAGGATCGCGAGCAGACTCTCCTTCCAGGTCATGCCCGCATCAATCATGGCTGCCGCAAGCATGTATGTGGGGATGCAGACGCTCATCCCGACCCAGAGCGACGCGATGTGCCAACGACTCCAGGTGCGATCGTTGATGGGCGTCGGTGCAAGATCGCGGCTGAGGAGTGGCCCCTCCGGGAGGGGCTCGGTGAGTCCGACCAATCCCCTCACGACTTTGTTCACCTTGGCGAGCCCGGTGATGTGGCACGGGTGAAGGCCGTCGTGAGGGCTCGGCGTACGAGGACTCGAGCCAACTGTCTGCGATACGCGGCGGAGGCGTGAATGTCGCTCGGCGGGTCGATGTCTTTGTGCGCGGCGACCTCGGCAGCCTCGGCGAGGCGAGTGGGATCGGGTTGCTCTCCGATGAGTGCCTGCGCCGCATGGGCTGCCCGGACTGGCCCGTCCCCCACACTGAGGAGGACAATCTCGGCCACCGAACAACTTCCCACCATGTCTACTCCGACGCGCACCGCCACGCCGACAAGAGCGAAGTCACCATGGCGACGGGCGATCTCCGTGAACGCGGCTCCGAACCTCGTTTCGCTCGCGGCCGTTTGGTGCCCTTCGATGAGGACTTGTGTCAGCAGGTCGCCCGGCTCGAGAGCCGTGGTGAACAATCCGGTGAAGAAATCCTGTGCGGGGACGCGACGGGGTCCGTTGACTCCCGTGATGATCATGGCGGCATCGAGCGCGATCATGACGGCGGGGAGTTCCGCCGCAGGGTCAGCGTGTGCCAGACTCCCCCCGACGGTACCCCGGTTCCGAATCTGGGGATGGGCAACCCAAGGCATGGTCTCATGGAGGAGCGCACTATGGTCCGCGACGGTCCGACTCAACTCGACCGCTCGTTGGGTTGTCATCGCGCCAATGCGGAGCGTACCGGCGTCCTCCACGGTGAGTTCACGCAACTCCCCGATCCGACCGAGATCCACCAGGACAGCCGGTCGAGCCAGGCGGAAATTCATCGCCGGGACCAAGCTCTGCCCGCCTGCGAGTACCTTGGCGTCCCTGCCGTGCACCGCGAGGAGGGACAGCGCCTCATCCAGGGTGTCTGGGCGATGATACTCGAACGGGGGTGGCTTCACCCTATTCCCCTGCAAACACCGACCAGCAAGACGGTGATGACCGAGAGCGCTGCGATCCACACCGGAAAGGACCCAACACCCTTGGGAATCGATGGAGAAGGGTGGACTGGATGCGGAGGCGTATCAGCCGCCTCCAGCCTCAACTGCAGCTCATCGTTGACCGCCTCCAGCCCCTGCTTGGTCATAGCCTTGCTGACCGAATCGAGTAGCCGCTGACCGACACTCGCGATCTTGCCACCAATCTTGAGGTCGGCGTTGTAGACCATGATGGTCTCTCCGGCCTCCTCCGTGAGCACGATGGTGGCAGCGCCCTTGACGAACCCCATCGCGCCTTTGCTTTCCATGCGCATCGAGAACCCCTCGGGGGGATGTTTGTCGTGGAGCTCCACTGCAAGGGAAAACTCTCCGGCGGTGACCGGCCCAACCCCCACGGTCATGACACCCTCGAACTGATCATCACCAGTCCGCTCGAGTGCTTGTGCACCTGGAAGCGCCTTCACCAAGACCTCCGGGTCCTGGAGCAAGGCGTACACAGTCTCTCTCGGCGCGGCGAAGGTGTAACGGCCATCGACGATCACGGCGTACTCCTGGTTTGCGCGATGAGTTCGTGCAGGCGATTGGGACTCAGGGGGATATCGAGGATTTCCAATCCTGAGTCCCCAAGCGCGTCCTCGACCGCCTGGGCGAAGAGGGCCC
>QKDC01000035.1 GCA_003246755.1 Gemmatimonadota bacterium
AGTAGGCCTCTTCCGCCGTCATGTAGTTGCGGATGTCGGTCTTGACCGAGGCCAACTTCGCCTTGTCCTTCGTCGTCGAGAACTTCGGGATCGCAATCGCGGCCAAAATGCCGATGATCACGACCACGATCAACAGCTCGATCAGAGTGAAACCCTTGCGATTCGTCATCCTTTCCTCCTGGAGCAACCCCTGGCTCCTTCCTTGGCGGTGAAAAAGTCTCTTCCCTTCCCGGCCGGTCAAAAGCAACCCCCGTACCACCCGATCATCATTCTCCCAACCGGTTCACAGGGAAGAACTTTCGGCTGCCACAGAAATCGGGCGAGCACCGCAGGCGGGCCTCTGGTTCAGGTCTTTTGCAAGGCCGGAATTGAACGCAAAGAGGCGGCCCTTGCGGACCGCCTCTTCGGTTCGGCGTAGTTGTGGTTGTGCTTACGGGCAGGTAATGACGCCGTCGGTGGCACCACCACCACCCACGGTCACCTTACAGGACTTGGTACCTGCGGAGATGCTCGCGTTCTCGACTTCGACCGAATACGACCCAGCCGCGCCGGCGCTCGCCTTGAACGTGTTGCCAGTGCTCAGGACGAAGCTGTACGGGGCTGCCTGCAGCGCCGCGTTGGCACCGTAGGTCGCGTTATCGGAGAAGTAGGCCTCTTCCGCCGTCATGTAGTTGCGGATGTCGGTCTTGACCGAGGCCAACTTCGCCTTGTCCTTCGTCGTCGAGAACTTCGGGATCGCGATCGCGGCCAAAATGCCGATGATCACGACCACGATCAACAGCTCGATCAGAGTGAAACCCTTGCGATTCATACCTTCCCCCTCAGTGAAGAAAAATGATGGTCATGCGGTGTTCTTTACGCCGCTGACAGGAGGAAGGGCAACGGTCATACCACAATCTTGGGACACTGCCTAAACTGCTTTATGACATAGGGTTATGACATCTTTCCGTGGTGGGGCCGCGACACCCATCCAGCGGTTCGGATCAGGGCTTTTGCAAGTCGCCCTCCAGATAGGAGCGGAGCAATCTCACGCGGAGGTCCCCGGGAGATCGAGAGACGAGGCTGTCCAGTTCCGCGAAGACCGCCGCAGCCGAATCCGACTGTCCCAGAGCCAACCACGCCATGACGGTGCCTTCGCGCAGGGGATCGGGATCAACCCAGCGATCGCCCTCTCCGACCGCCTGCCGCAGCACCCTGGCCGATTCCACAGCCGCCCCCCAATCCCGACCAGCAAGCCCCTCTCGGAATCCAACAACCGCCCGCACGGCGTCCGGAGCCCGATGCCGTTCGAGAAACCCAAGCACGTCACGGCGGAAATCCGGGTCGAGATACCCTCGTGACCCGGCGTGCCAAAGCCCGAAGGCCGCCCAGTAGCCGCGGCTCCATACCGCCCACGACCGGGGGGCACCCCCCGAGAGCGCCCGGCGCCACTCAATCGCGCGTTCGTCCCTTTCCTCGGACAGTTCGAAGGTCCAGGACGAGTCCGTCCCCAGTTCCATCGTCTTGGCCCGGAGGGTCGCCGCCAAGTTCAACTGCCGCACTCTGGGGATGGCGGTCAGGGCCGATTCGAGACCCTCAGCGGGGACGAGTGCCGGGGTGAGGGTTGGAGGGCCGGCGAAATCGAAGACCCCTGCGTACAAACCCTCGATTCCGGCCGCCGCCCGTCCAAGGAAGCGGGCCCGTTCGGCACCGAGATCCAGCACGGGGTAGAAGTCGGAGTTCGGGGTGATCTGGTCGAGGAGTCCCCCGAGCGCGGCGCGACTCGTGAGCCGGGTGGCAGTGAGCTCGTCTGCCCGGAGCGGGTGAAAATGACAGAGGTCCTCCTTGAGCGCCGGGAGCTCTATCACGCGCCAGTCCGGTTCCGGCAGCCGTCCTGCAGGGGTCGCCACGATCAGCAGGTCGGCGAGGTTTACCGCATATATGGCATAGTCACTGAAATTCCGATGGATCGCCGACAGGACGGTCAGGACCAATTCATCGGTCAGTTCATAGGTGTGGAGCCACTGACCGAGCACACCGCCCGGCGCGAGGTAGCGACCCACCCTCGCGTAGAACTCATCCGTGAAGAGCCCGCTGACCCCACTCACCCACGGGTTCGACGGCTCGGCCATGATCAGGTCAAAAGTTGTGTTGGCCGCGGCGAAGTAGGCTTTCGCGTCGTCGAAGACGTGCCGGGAGCGAGGATCATCAAAGACGCGGCGATTCGCGGGGTAGAAGATCCGTGAGGCGGGAACCATCTGGGACTCGATCTCCACGGTGACGAGCGATTCCAGCGCGGGACTCGCCAGCAGGGTGTGCGACGACATTCCGGTTCCGTGTCCGATGACCGCTGCCGTCCGAGCATCGGGCCGGTGCGCCATCGTGATCAAGGCAAGCAGGACTTGCGTCGGATCGTCCCCGCCCATGGTCCGCAGACTGTCGCCTGCCGTACAGGCCGTCAGCCACACCGGCGCCAGGGAGCCGTCGGGTTTTCCATTCGTGGCGATCGTGAGCCGGCGCCCGCCACTCTTCGTGGCCGCAACGGTGGCGGTGCGACCATCACGATAGGAGACGATGGTGTCCTGCACCGAGGCCAAGGCCTGGCCCGTCCGGAAGACTCCACTCGTGAGGAGGGCGCGATCGAGCCGGACCCCCAGGGCCACAACCAAGGGAATTACTACGACGGCAAACACACCGCGCGACAAGAGTTGCCTGACTTGTCCGCCATGACGGAGCAACACCCAACCCAACCAGACCCCGAGAAGCATGTCGCCGATCGCTCCAAGGAGGAGCGTGCCCTTGAGACCAAGCATCGGGATGATGACCAGGCTGGCCATCCCGGCACCCGCGATCGACCCCAGGGTATTCGAACCATACACGGCCCCGATGGCTTTCTCCCCGGTACCGGAAACCAGCAGCGATCGCGTGATCAAGGGAAGGGTCATCCCCGCGCAGAATGTGGCAGGCAGCATGATGACGAGCGCAATACCGTAGCGCAGTAGCGAGAACATCACATAGCCGGCATCGGTACGACCCACTGCCTCCATCAAACCAGCCATCCAGTTGAACGACCAGCCGTAAAACGCCAAACTCGCGGCCGCAAGCATTCCCATGAACACCTGAATCCACGCAAGCATCAGCAATGGGCGAGTGATGTGCTCGGCCCGCTTGCGGATCCAGAACGCCCCGAGCGCGAGACCGAGAATGAACGCCGAAAGCATCAGTTCGAACGAGTGCGTCGCACTGCCGAGGACCAGCGAAAGGAGACGAATCCAGGCAACCTCATAGATGAACGAGGCGACCGCAGTGCCGGCGCTGAGCGCCAGGAGCACCCGGAGCAGCGTCTTCTGGGAGAGCAAGTCGAGATCGAGTGGATACCCGAGGGCGACGTCCACGGTCCCGGGTGGAGCGAGATCGGATCCCGTATCGGACTTCGACGCGATGAGGGCTCCCAGGCCGACCACCAGATTCAGAATGGCCGCCGCGATGATGGTGCCGGGGAGGCCGGCCAGGGCGACAAGGTAGAAGCCAGCGACGAGGACCCCAAGCGCGGCCCCCAGGCTATTGCTGAAATAGAGCCAGGAGAGCACACCGCCCGGACGGTTTGGCATCCGGCGAAGGACGCCCGCGCTCATGAGCGGGAAGGTGGCGCCGAGCAGAATCGACTGCGGGAGAATCAGCAGCCCGGCAATTGCCCACTTGGCCACGAGGACCACGGCACCACCGCCAAGGGCCGGAAAGAGGACATCGTAGGAGAAGGTGGTGATCGGGAGGTAGAGGACGTCGTGGAACAGGAGCCCCAGGATGCCGACACCGACTTCGATCAGTGCGTAGCCGTACAAGGGATCGCGGAGTCTCCCCGTGAAGCGACTGACGAGGGCCGCCCCGGCGGCCATCCCGCCGAGGAAGATCACGAGGACGATGACCTGGGCGTAGGCGCCGTGGCCCACGAACAGACTCAGGTATCGACTCCAGACGGACTCGTAGAGGAGACCGGCCGCCCCCGAGAGGAAGAAGAGGACGTACAGGAATGGGATCACTGGTCCCCCTGGAGGTCTAGGTCGTTACCGTCTCTTCGTAACGACTGAGTTTTCGGTAGAGTGTCGAGGGATCGATACCGAGCACTTCGGCTGCACGTGTCTTGTTCCCGCCTTCGGCCTGCAGGACCCACATGATGTATGCACGCTCGATGACGTCGAGCGACGGATTGGGACTCGCGCGCTCCGAGATGAGTGGCTCTTTTCTCCGGCGGGTGATGCGTTCTGGGAGAGCACTCGGCTCGATCAGTTCGCCCTTGCTCAACACGACCGCGTGTTCGAGCGCGTTCTGGAGTTCGCGAACATTCCCCGGCCAATCGTAGACCATCACAGCGTCCATCGCTTCTTCCGAGAGGGCCTTCGGATCTTCGTCCCGCTCGGTGGCCAAGTCTTGCAAAAACAGTTCCAAAAGGAGGATCAGGTCCTCCTTGCGATCGCGGAGGGTTGGCACTTCCATGGCGATGACATTCAGCCGGTAGAAGAGATCCGACCGGAAGTGACCGCGCCGTACCTCCTCCTCCAGATCCCGGTTGGTGGCAGCGACGATGCGCACATCGACCGGGATGGCCTCGGTGGCACCGACCGGAATGACCTCGCGCTCCTGCAGGACCCGGAGGAGTTTGATCTGCAGAGAGGACGGCATCTCGCCGACTTCATCCATGAAGAACGTTCCCCCGCGCGCGGCGGCGAAGAGCCCCTGCTTGTCGCGGACGGCGCCCGTGAACGATCCTTTCACGTGACCGAACAACTCGCTCTCGAGGAGGTTCTCGGGGAGCGCACCGCAGTTGATGGAAAGGAACGGCGCATCGGCGCGTGGCGAAAGATTGTGGATGTACCGGGCCATGACCTCCTTGCCCGTCCCACTCTCACCTTCAATCAAGACGGTGGAACCGGTGGGGGCGACGACTTCGGCCAACTTGAGCAGATCGACGAAGCGCTTCGACTTGCCAACCGGACGACTCACTTCCGGCCGTTCTCGCCGCCGGAATTCCTGCTTGAGTTGCTTGTTCTCCACCCGAATCGAGCGGTACTCACATGCGCGACGGAGTATCGCGAGAAGCTCATCGTTGGAGAAAGGTTTCTGGACGTAGTAGAAGGCACCCTGATTGACCGCCGCGACCGCCGTCTGCAAGGATGCCTGGGCGGTCATCAGGATGACCGGAGTCATCGAATCCTGCTCTTTGGCGGCCTGGAGGATGTCGAGGCCGGTGACCTGTGGCATCCGGACGTCGGTGAGTACGATGTCGTGACTCCCCGTCCGAATCTGCTCCAACCCCGCCTTGCCGCCCTGGGCCGTCGCCACCTCATACCCCTCCTTACGGAGAAGGATGCGGAGTGTATCCAGAATGCTGGACTCGTCGTCGACGACGAGGACCGAGGGTTGCTGATTCATGCGACCATCTCCTAGTAAGCTCGACTGGGCAAGAGTACGGTAAAGGTAGAGCCATGGCCTGGTTCCGAGTCGACGAAGACCATACCGCCATGCGCTTCGACGGCACGGTGCACGATGGCCAGACCCAGGCCACTGCCACCCGCTCGACCGGAGACGAAGGGTTGGAAGAGACGATCATGGACCTCCGGGGGGATTCCCGGACCATCGTCACTCACCACCAGGCGGGCATGGTATCCCATCGGCGCGGCACTCGGGAGTCCCCCGGTGTTGGCAGGACCAACCTCCACCCGAACACGACCATGCCCGTCGCAGGCTTGCACGGCGTTGAGCAGGAGGTTCGAAACGATACGATGGAGCAAGTCTTGATCGGCGTCCACGTGGGTCTCCGCGCCTTCCTGTTCGATCACGATCCCCGGTCCACAGGCTGGGTTCTCGCGAACCAACTCCACCGCATCCGACACGATGTCCAGGAGGTTGACCCTGGCAACATTCCCCGCACGTACCCGAGAGAAATCGAGAAACTCGCCGAGTATCCGTGAGAGGCGATCACTTTCTCTCAAGATCAATTGGACGAGGGTGCGCTCGTCATCGTCCTCCGTTTTGAAGGAAGAGAGTTGTTCAACCGAACTCCGAATCGAAGCCAAGGGGTTCCGGATTTCGTGAGCGAGCGAGGCACTCAAAGCCGCGACCGCCTCCAGCCGCTCGGTCCGGAGGTGAAGTTCTTGAAGCTGTTTCAGTTCGGATAGGTCGGTGAAGACGGCCGTGACGGCAGGAAGATTGCCGCCTTCCCGCTCGAACGTTGCCGTACTCAATCCAATGGGGAAGGACCGTCCGTCCTCGAGGGTGACCTGCCCCTCCCCCCGTCCGACCCGGCGCCCATCCCGGAGGCCGCTCTCGATCGCCTGATGCAGTTCCGGCGCGCGGGTCGCGAGGAGATCGAGCACCGGCCTCCCCAGATCGCGATCGCCGAGGACGCCCAGCAATTGCTCGCCTGGAGGATTGATGAATGCGAGACACCCCTGGCCATCGACCGTCAACACTCCGGCCCGAATGCTCCGGAGAATCTCACTCGCTTCGAACCGTGCCTGGCGAAGTTCCGATTCCAGCCGATCTTGACGCGCCGCCGTCTCTCGGAGACGCCTTCCGAGTGTGGCTACGACCAAGAAGACGAAGGCAAACACGACGATTTGCCCGGTCAGCCCCGAGGGCAGCTCCCCTTGCGTACTCAACAACGTATCGCCGAGGTATACCCCACACCCGAGTACCGTCACGGTCAGCCCGGCCGCCGCAGGAAGCAGCAGGGCATTCGCCGCGATGACGACGACGAAGAGTGCGGCTAACGCGGTCCGACTTTCTCCCCCGAGATGAACAATGACCGTCACCAACGCCAGGTCGACGATGGCCTGCGTGAAAAGCGAAGAAACCCGTGGCTTGAGTCGTTTGGCGAGGACCACCCACGAACCGTGCGCCGTGACGAGGTGGGCGAGAGCGACGCCTCCGAAAATCGCGAAGGCGGTGGTCGGTTCTCCCGCCAAGAGCGTGAGCGCCCTGCCGATCAGGAGAATCGAGAGGAGAACGCGGAATCCGGCCGTCCCCCCGAGCAGCAGACGCTGGTCGGGAAGGCCCAGTCGCACCGATCCCGGTCCGTGGGCCGCGCGCGGGGTGGTCACTCGAATGCTGGCATGCGGTCAGGCACAGAAGCTAATATCGTAGGATACCACCCGAAACGTGGAGTGAAGTTCCATGGGAGACCACCATTCACCCGCGAGGTTTGGACCGGGAGCGTTGACCTTCTTCCGCCACCTGAAGAGGAACAACACCAAACCTTGGTTCGTGGCGAATCGGGGTCTCTATGAATCGGAGGTCCGAGGACCGCTCCGAGCCCTTGTCGAAGAGATGGACGTGCGCTTCGCACGGTTTGCGCCCGAGATAGTTGGCGATCCCAAGAAAGCCGTTTTCCGAATCCATCGCGACATTCGCTTCTCCAAAGACAAGTCCCCCTACAAGACTCACGCGGCGTGCTGGTTCCACCACGAAGGAGCACGTCGGGCGGTGGGTCGCGAGGGTGAGGGAGGGAGCGCGGGTTTCTACTTCCAGTTGGCCCCGAACGACTCGTTTCTCGGTGCCGGGATTTGGATGCCTCCCAAGGGATCCTTGGCCGCCATCCGCGACGCCATCGTCGAGCGACCGAAACCCTTCCTGGATATCGCCAACGATCCCGCCCTCAAACGCCGTTTCGGCGGCCTCGATGGGGAGGCCCGTCTCAAGAGAATGCCCCGTGGCTACGACGAGAATCATCCCGCGGCGGAGTGGCTCAAGTACCAGTCGTTCACCATGGGCCGACCCCTGTCCGATGCACAGGTCACCGGCCCCCGTCTCGTCCGCATCCTGGAGGACGACTACCAACGTCTCCTCCCGCTGGTGAGGTGGCTCAACCAGGCCATGGGCCTCAAGCCTTCGGCAAGGCGGTGAGCCGCACCTCGCGGGACCCACGACCCGCCACTGACGGTCCGGTACGCGAAACGCGCCTGGACAAGTGGCTTTGGGCTGCGCGGTTTTTCAAGACCCGAGCCCTGGCCGCCGAAGCCGTGGCAGGGAACAAGGTCGAGGTGAACGGCGAGAAAGCGAAACGCTCACGTCTGGTTCGTCCTGGTGACACGGTGCGCGTGCGGATCGGACCCTACGTCCATCTGGTGACGGTGCGTGGGAATTCCGAACGACGACTGGCCGCGTCACTGGCGGCGGAACTCTTCGAAGAAGACCCTGAGAGCAAACGGCAGCGGGAATGGTTGGCGGAACAGCATCGGCTGGGGCGACCGGGATTCCGTGGCGGAGAAGGGCGCCCCGGCAAAAAGGAACGTCGCGCCTTGGAGCGTCTCAAACGAGGAGACTAAGGTCTGCCGTTCACCGCCCGCGTGGAGTAGGCGACATCAGGAGGTGGATTCCCCAGCGGCCAGTCATTCTCCTTGCCGATGAAGTCCGGACGGGCATGTCCGTTGACGTACGCGGCAAGGTCGAAGGCGTCCTGATCGGTCAGACTCCCGGGCCGGTCGAGCGGCATGTTGTGCCTGAGGAATGCCGCCAGTGTCCGGAGCCGAGCCATTCCGGCGCCGATCGAAAACGAACCGTCCCCCCAGAGTGGTGGCGCGACTGCGGTGCCTCCCCCGTCGGATCCATGGCATACGGCGCAGGTGGAGCCGTACAACTCTTCCCCGCGTGCCGTATCGGGTTCGAGGGGAGTCAGTCGGGCAAACCCCTGACCCTCGACGCGACCACCAACCGGGGTGTCTTTCGACAAGAAGGCGAAATAGGCGATGATGTCGCTCGCATCCCGGCCATCTGGATCGAGGGGCTTCCCGTTCATGCTCCGTTGGAAACAGTCGTTGATGCGGTCCACCATCAGGTTGACCTTGTTGTTGCGACTCCGGTACTCCGGGAAACGACCGTACACCCCAACCCAAGGCGCGGATAGGGCTTTGGTACCTGCATTGAGATGGCAGTTCGCACAGGTGAGTTGATTCCCGACGTGCTCTGGCAGACTGTCCTTCGTGGCGACGAGCAGAGCGCGTCCCCTGCGGATCGCAATGCCAAGCGGGCCCTCGGGGATCAGACTGTCGTCAGGCACCCGGAGTGGGTAGACACCAGCCGGGAGATTGGCCGCTCGTGCTCCAGCCCCCTCCGGGGGACGATTCTCGATCGAACACGCTCCGAGGGCACCCAGAACGAGCATGCACACGGTCATCCGCTGGATGGTCATCCGGTCGCCGTCCCCATAGGAGTTCGGCGGCCAATGTGTCACCGCTCACCTCCGCAAGGCAAGCCTCACGCCGACACCCACCGCATCACATGAGCCGTATCGGGGCACGCCCCGCGAAGTTCGGCGGAGGCGAAGACCGCCTGCGGCAGTTCCGAGCGTGGGATGACTGCGAATCCGAACCGGGTGAAATAGTCCTGGGCGTTCGTCGTCAGGAGGAAGACCTCCCTCGCACCACCCGCTTCTGCCCGCTGAAGTGCCTCGGTCACGAGCTGATGCCCGACCCCCTGGGTCTGGAACCCGTTCTTGACGGCCACCGATCGGAGGAGGACCGCCCGGCCATAGTGCTCGAGACCCGCCACGCCGATGATGCCCACTTCGGGTATCTCGGCGACCGAGAACCCAACCAGGTCCCCTGGGATTCCGTCCGGAGGAAGATCCACTCCGGCGAGAAGGGCCAGGACGGCGTGCCGGTCACCCTCCCCCGCCGGGCGGATCGAGACGCGCTGGCTCACTTCGGTTTGACCGCGCGCACGAACGCCGAAGCGAACTTGCCATCGGCTGCAGCCACGATGGATGCCCGGTCCTCACCGAACGACTCGAGGAACCCCTCGGCGTCCGCCGCGCCATAGATTCGCGTCGGTTCCACGGACGCGTCGACGAACCCCACGTCGAGCAACAACTCCTGAAACTCCGATGACGGAAGCGCACCCGCGATACACCCCATCCAGAGTTCGACGCTCTGACGAATCCGGTCGGGCACCTCACCGAGGAGCACGATGTCCGACACCGCAAACCGACCGCCGGGCTTGAGCACCCGGAAGGCTTCTTGGAGAACCCGCCGCTTGTCGGCGGCAAGGTTGATCACACAGTTGGACACGATCACATCCACCGATTCATCGGGCAGAGGGATGTTCTCGATATCGCCCTGAAGGAATTCGGCGTTCGTCACGCCAGCCTCCCGTTGATTGCGTCGGGCAAGCTCGAGCATCTCCTCCGTCATGTCGACTCCGTACGCCTTTCCCGTCGGACCCACCCGACGGGCTGAGAGGAGGACGTCCAGGCCGCCGCCAGACCCGAGATCGAGAACGACCTCTCCTGCGCGGAGATCGGCCAGCGCCGTGGGGTTGCCACATCCCAACGAGGCCAATACGGCGGTCGTCGGGACGCCGACGGTCTCCGCGGACTCATAGAGATTGGTCGTAATGGGGTTGGCCGCCGTGGGGCCGCAGCCGCATCCCGCACCACACCCTGATGCGTCACGCGCCGCCTGGCCATATCGGTTGCGGACCGCGGTCTTGAGTTCTTCAGATTTCATGGGGAATTCCTCGTACAAAAGGTTACCAACAACACGCCTCTGGCTCACAGCCCTTCGCCCCACGCCCGGCGACCTCACGTCGGGGGGTCCGGATCACATCGAGGGTCCATTGCAGGTCATCGAGGGCGCCAGCCCGAATCCGGTAATACACCCAACGGCCCTCTCGCCGATCGAGAACCACGCCAGACTCCCTGAGAATGCGGAGATGGAAGGACAACCGCGACTGGGCTGCGCCCACGGCGTCGGTCAAGTCGCAGACACATCGCTCCCCATCACGCAGCAGATTGAGGATCTGCAATCGTGTTGGATCGGCCAGCGCATGAAAGAGCCGGGCGCGGAGCGCGAGGGAGTCGGCGGTCATGAAAAACAATATATCAATTTTTTTTGATATGTCAACGCCACCCTACCCACCCCACCAACCCCCATACAGCAAACCGCCCCCCCATCGGAACGGGGGGGCGGCTCGAGAGCAACTTGGCGGTGGGAAGACCCCCTGCGAGCTAGGGACGATCCTCCTTCGCGTCGATCTTCATATTCACGCCATTCTCACCAGCCTCGAGCTTCACGACCTCTCGTCCGGTGCCATCGCTGATCTTCAGAATCGCGCCTTCTCCATCGGCGTTGAGGCGAACGATCGAGCCGTCCTCACCATTGATTTCAATGTTGGCTTTGGAATCGGGCCGGAGGCCAAGATCGGCCCAGTTGAGGTCGAACCAATCTTCAACCATATCGCGGTCGAGCAAGATCGGACGCACAAGCCCAGAAGGCTCGAACCGCACCTCTCCCACACGGACCAGATCACCAAGGTCCAGTTCGTCGAGGCCCACACAATCGAAAAGCTCGTGCCGGCTGTGGCGCGACACCGTGAGGGCACAGGCTTCGAGGGCGTCTGGCGGGGCCCCCTTGAGGCTCACGGTCACGTTCAGGTGTTTCACACGCTTGGGACCACTCCGATCGACCTGGATGGAGCGGACGGTGCCCACCTTCTGACCGTCCAGCGTGAACGGGAGCATGGCCATTGGGATCCGGATGCTGCTGCCACTGCGGAGTGCCTCCGCGGCTGCGCTCTTGACCTGCCGGCCCAGTGTGATCACGAACATGCCACCCGCAAACACTGTGGCGGCCCCTAACCCTATCTTGAACCAGTACTTACGCATGTCGTGGCCCTCCGCTGAGTCGCGTAACCCGCCGTGGGGAGACGTTGTTACAAAATGAGACGCGCGGACGGGGCAAAAGGTTTCATTGGCGTTCTGGAAACGAAAACGGGCCCTCGCCAAAGCGAAGACCCGTTTTGTCTCGAGGGTGACGTGCGACTACTGCACGGCGTTGACCATATCGAAGATGGGGAGGTACATGGCCACGACCATACCACCCACGACGACGCCGAGCACCACAATCATGATCGGCTCCATGAGGGACAGCAGGGCGCTCACGGCCACATCGACTTCTTCATCATAGAAATCGGCGATCTTGGAGAGCATGTCATCCAGGCCGCCGGTCTGCTCACCCACGGCCACCATGGAGATCACCATGGGAGGGAACACACCCGATTCCTGGAGCGGTCCGGAGATGGTTTCACCACCGGCAATCGATTGACGTGATTCCATCACCGCGTCGTGAATGACCATGTTTCCGGCCGTCTTCGCGGTGATCTCGAGACCATCGAGAATCGAGACACCGGACGAAATCAGGGTGCCGAGCGTTCGCGTGAAGCGAGACACCGCTGCCTTCCTCAACATGTCACCCAACACCGGTGAGTGGAGGAGGCCCTTGTCGATCGTCTTCCGTCCGCTCGGCGTTTGGTAGTACTGCCGGAACGCGAAGGCGAGTCCGGCACCCCCGACGATGATGAGGGGCCACCACCGCACCAACATGTTGGACAAACCGATGACCAGCCGCGTCGGGGCGGGGAGATCCATGTTGACCGAGGCGAACATCTCCTGGAAGACGGGGATCACGAAGACCAGGAGGACCGCGATCGCCACACCCGCCACCGACATGATGGCGCCGGGGTAGACCATCGCGCCCTTCACCTTGCGGACCAGTGCGTCGTTCTTTTCGAGGAAGGTGGCGAGCCGGAGAAGAATGGTGTCGAGAATACCTCCCGCCTCACCCGCAGCCACCATGTTGACGTAGAGGTCGCTGAACACCTTCGGGTGTTTCCGCAACGCATCGGCCAGCGTGTTGCCGGCCTCGACGTCATAGACCAGCGTTCGGGTGACTTCCTTCAGCTTCTTGTTTTCGGACTGCTCCGCGAGAATCGTCAACGACTGCACCAGCGGCAGCCCGGCGTTGATCATCGTCGCGAACTGCCGAGTGAAGATCACCACGTCTCGAGTGGTGACCCCTCCGCCAAAGCTGATATTGAGAGCCTTGGGAGCCTCCCGTACACTGACCGGGGTCATCCGGCTCTTCCGGATGAACGCGATCACGTCGTCGCGACTCGGGACATCGAGCTGCCCCTTCAGGATCTGACCCGATCCTGCGCTCTTGGCTGTGTATTCCCACATCGGCATGGTGCAGTTCTCCTGAGCGAGCGGTTACCGGCGAGCCCCTGCCATGGCTGGGCGCTCGGCGGCCTGGATGGCCTGTTCCTCCATCGGCTTCTCGCCGATCATTCGGAGGAATTCGTTGCGATCGGGGGCCACGCGCAGACATTCGTCTTTGGTCACGTGGCGCTGGATGTAGGCCTGATAGAGCCCATCGTTCATGGTTTGCATGCCGAACTTCTTGCCCGACTGCAATGCACTGTAGATCTGGTGGATCTTGTCATCCCGAATCAGCGCCCGGATGGCCGGAGTCGCCACCATGATCTCCGCACACATGACACGTCCTCGTCCCGACGATTTCTGGAGCAGGGTCTGGGTCAGCACGCCCTCCAACACGAAGGACAGCTGGGCCCGCACCTGGCTCTGCTGGTTCGAGGGAAAGACATCGATGATACGGTTGATGGACTCGGCCGCAGAGTTGGTGTGCAACGTCGCGAGGACCAGGTGGCCTGTTTCGGCAATGGTCAGGGCCGCCGCCACGGTTTCCAGATCGCGCATTTCGCCGACCAGAATGACGTCGGGGTCTTCCCGCAACGCGTACTTGAGCGCGGTGGCGAAGGACTTGGTATCGGTTCCCACTTCCCGCTGGTTGACGATGCAACCCTGGTGCGTGTGGATGAACTCGATCGGGTCCTCGACGGTGATGATGTGTCCCTTTCGCTCCTTGTTGATCTTGTCGATGATCGCTGCCAATGTCGTGGACTTTCCTGACCCCGTGGGTCCGGTGACCAGAATCAGCCCTCGCGGGCGTTCAGCCAGAGTCGAGACGACTGGGGGCAAGCCGAGATCGTCGAACGTCAGGACGTTGAAGGGAATCATCCGGAGTACCATCGCCACGCAGCCACGCTGTTTGAAAACGTTCCCCCGAAAGCGGGCCAGGTTCTGAATCCCGAACGAAAAGTCGAGTTCGTCGTCCAGTTCGAAGCGCTTCTTCTGGTTCTCGGTCAGGACACTGTACGCCAGCGAGAGCGTGTCCTTGGGAGTCAGGTGTTCTTCGACCCCGGCGGTCGGCATCATCTCCCCGTCCACACGAAGTTGGGGTCGCTGACCGGCGGTCAGGTGGAGATCGGAGGCGCCTTTCTCGATCATCTCTTCGAGGAGGGCGCGCAAATTGAGAGTTGTCATGAGGCGGTCTCCTTGACCACTTCCTCCAGAGTAGTGATACCCTTCTCGAGTTTCTTGATGCCGTCCATCCGCAGGGTCAGCATGCCCTCCGATACCGCCTGGTCGCGCAATTCCTCAACCGATGCACCCCGCAAGATCATCCGGCGGAGCGCGGGTGAAATCGCCATGACCTCGTACAGTCCTGCCCTGCCACGGTATCCCGTGTCCCCACAGGCCTCACACCCCCGCCCCTTGTAGAAGGTCATGGAGGATGCCTGCTCAAGATCCATGCCCAGGGTGACGAGTTCCTCCCGGCTGTACCGTTTCTCCTCCTTACACTCCTTGCAGACCCGCCGTACCAAACGTTGAGCGACAACCAGATTGACAGCACTGGCCACATTGAAGCTCTCGATCCCCATGTCGATCAGCCGCGTGATGGTGCTGGGCGCGTCGTTCGTGTGGAGGGTGGAGAGAACCAGATGTCCGGTCAGGGCCGCCTTGATCGCGATACTTCCCGTTTCGAGGTCCCGGATTTCGCCGATCATGATGATGTTGGGGTCCTGGCGCAGGAAGGAGCGGAGGGCCGCGGCGAACGTCAGGCCGATCTCCGACCGCACCTGGACCTGGTTGATGCCCATGAGGTTGTACTCCACCGGGTCTTCGGCGGTCATGATGTTGGCGTCCATCGTGTTGATCCGCTGGAGCGCCGAATAGAGAGTCGTCGTCTTCCCCGACCCCGTTGGTCCGGTGACCAGGACCATCCCATAGGGGTTGAGAATCGCCCGCATCAGGTCCTGCTCCGCCTTCGGCTCGAATCCGAACGTGGTGAGGTCGAGCGCCAGGTTCCCCTTGTCGAGGATACGGAGCACGATCTTCTCACCGAAGAGGACCGGGAGCGTCGACACACGGAAATCGATGACTCGGTTGTTCACCTTGAGCTTGATGCGACCATCCTGGGGCACCCGGCGTTCCGCAATGTTGAGCTGCGCCAGGATCTTCACCCGGGAGGTCAGGGCCGCCTTCATCTTGAGCGGCGGGCGCATGACCTCGAGGAGGGCACCGTCCACGCGATACCGGACCCGGAGTTCGTGCTCGAAGGGCTCGATGTGGATATCGCTCGCTCCGCGCCGCACGGCCTCCACCAGGATACCATTGATCAACCGGACCACGGGTGCGTCGTTGATCTGGGCGGCGGTGACGACCTCGTCTTCTTCCTCTTCGACCAACTCCAGGTCGTCGCCGATCTCCTCCATGTCCCGAAGCAGTTCGGACAATTGCGGCTGGTCCGCCTGTTCGTAGCAGCGCTCGACCAGACCCTGCAGCGTGAACTCGCCGGTCACGACCGGGACGACATCGAATCGCGTGATGAATTTGAGATCCTGCAGGAGACCGAGATCACTCGGGTCGGCCATGGCAACGGTGAGCAAACGCCCATCTCGCTTGAGAGGAAGAACCTGGTTCTTCCTCGCGACCTCCGCAGGAATGAGTTTCAGGACTTGCTCATCGGGCTCGAACCGGGAGAGATCGACGGCGGGCATCCGGTACTGCCGAGCCAACACCTTGGTCAACTCCACCTCGTTCACGAACCCGAGCTTGACGAGGCTGTACCCCAGACGTCGCCCATGCTGGCGTTGCTCGGCCAGGGCTGCCTTGAGTTGGTCTCGCGTCAGGAGTCCCTCCCGGATGAGGAGGTCCCCGAGTTGTTCCGACAATGTGAGCGTAGCCGTCATTCGGTTCCCGAAGCTGAAGCTTCACATCCTGCAGGTTGATTCCAAGGACACCGGTACCATCTCATTTGAGCCGCCCTTCGGCGGCCAGCTTTGCCGCGAGTTTCCTCCCGATTCCGGGCACTCGCCCCAGAGCGAACTGGTCGGCGAATGGCCCATGCTTATCGCGATATGCGAGGATCGCCTGGGCCCTCACGGGGCCTATCCCGGGCAGGGTTTCGAGCTCTGCCTGCGTCGCCCTGTTGATATCCACCGTCCGCGGCGGAGCCGGCACGGCCCGCCCGAATCGCAAGAACGGCTCTAGCCGCCGCAGTGTGGCGGGTCCTATGCCAGCGACTCGGTCGAGCTCCGCCACGGACCCGAAGAAACCACGAAGCTCACGATCAGCCACGATCTCTTTGGCTAGCCGCATGCCAATCCTCGGGAGCCGGGCCAGCTGAGCGGCCGTGGCGGTGTTGGGATCGAGATGCTCCCCGGGAGCGAGGGGGCGATGCTCCTCCACGGCCCGCGCCCGGTGGGAGACCCGATCGTCGACCTCACCTGGGGCAAGGAACGCCGCCCCGGGGGGGTGGGGGGCCATGAACCAGAGACGTGCCGCGTGACCAATGACGGCGAGTCCGAGGAGGGTGAGGATCAGCCGGTGTTCGGCACGCCACATGGTCCCTCAACGCTAGGGGGACGAGTCTCACCCGGCGTACCACTCGGCCGCCGGGGTGACCTTGGAAATGGGAGGGATGTCTAGCGCGTTCTGCGGGTCTAGTGGATGGAGCGAATGAAGCCCATGGCAACCTGCCCCACGATTTCGAGACTCCGGGCGCTCACCTTGTCGATGGTATCGTCGGGGGTATGCCAGGCCGCATAGTCGAAGTCAATCACGTCGATCGCGCTGATACCCGCTTGCTGCAGGGGGACGTGATCGTCCGTCAGGGAGTGCCGGGGCTGGCCGACGAAGATGTGCCCGTAGCCCAGGTCGGCCGCCACGGCCCAGAACTGCTCAACCACTTCGGGAGCCCCGGTCAGCGAATAGCCCTCCTGATAGATCTGAAGATCGGCATCCCCAACCATGTCGAGTACCACGGCCGCCCGGGGTCGGACTCCCTCCAACTGGTGGGCCGCGTAGTACTTGGACCCGATCAGCACATCCGGTTGGCCATCGGCATAGAAGGATCCGTAGTCCTCCCCGTCAACGAAAAGAAGATCCACCCCGATGGTGGGCGGAGAGGCCCGAAACTGATCGGCCATCCCCAGCAGCACCGCGACTCCCGACCCTCCATCGTTGGCGCCAGGAACAGGCGCTGAGGGATCCCGGCTGTCGGCGGCATCGGCATGGGGCCGCGTATCCCAGTGTGCAACGAAGAGCACCCTCGTCGGTGCCGACGGGTTGAATCGGGCGATGAAGTTGCGAAGTGGAAGGACGGCACCATCGGCGGCCGTGTGCTCCCAGGCTTGCACCACGAGAGAATCCGCCCTGACGGTCAACATGCTGTCGAGCCAATCACCCATCGCGCGATGCCCCTCGGAACCGGAGATCCGAGGGCCGAAGCTCAACTGGGTCCGGACGTATTCGAGGGCGGCAGCGCCGTCGAACTCGGGGGGTGGCGGGGACTGTCCGCAGCCACCCGAAGCAATCAGCAGGAGCATCAGTCCGCGACCGACCATGGCACCATCCGGAAGGGGGTCATGGAAGCTAACCACCTGCCCGGTACGTTAGCTTTGGAGCATGCGTCTCCTGTCACGCTACCTCCTCCGGTCGCTGGCCGCGCCGTTCTTGTTCGCCCTCAGCGCGTTGACCGGCCTCCTGCTGGTGAGTCAGGTCGCCAAGCAGTTCCCGAACCTGGTCGGCAAGGGTCTCCCGGCGGGTGTCATTACGGAGGTCTTGGTTCTCAGCCTACCGTTCATCATTGCCCTCACCCTCCCGATGGCGATCCTGGTCGCGGTGCTCTACGGCATCAGTCAACTCGCCTCCGAGAACGAAATCACCGCCATGCGAGCCAATGGAATCAGCGTGGGCCAGTTGCTGTTCCCGGTGTTCATCGCCGGAATGTTTCTCGCCTTCTTCAACTTCGTCTTCATCGACCAGGTCCTGCCCCGCAGCAATACCCGACTCCGCAACCTCACCCTCGACATCGGACGGAAGAAGCCCACCTTCAGGCTCGAGGAGCAGGTGATCAACGAAATGCGGCCAAGCCAGTACTCCCTGCGGGCCTCCCGGATCGAATCGTTCTCCGGGCGCCTGAAGGACGTGACGATCTACGACCTCTCTCTCCCCACAGCGCGCCGTATCATCTACGCGGACAGCGGCCTCATGGCCCTCGACGAGAGCAACACCGACGTCCAGTTGCTGCTATTTGACGGGGTGGCCCACGAATACCGAGCCGATGAGGAAGGTGTGGTGCGCGTCACCCATTTCGACCGCAACGTCGTGCGCGCCCGGAACGTCACCAACGAACTCGTCCTGAACGAAACGGAGTTCGAGCGGGGCGACCGCGAGATGACGACCTGTGAGATGGTCGACCAGGCCGCGCTGTCACGTGCCTGGGCATCGCGAGCTCAGGCCGACCGGGAGCTGACCACGCGCGCCGACCTGCGTCTGCTCCTCCGACTCGTTCCCGATGGAGCCGAACTCCCTCCCGAACCGCAGGAGACGCCCCAATGTGGCGCTTGGCAACGTGTCGATCGCCTGCTCAGCAAGTACATCTTCCCGAGCATTGCGGAAGCACAGGAGCCAGTCGTGGATGACCGCGCCCGAGCGCTCGATCTCACCGTCGAGACGGCAACCACCTCGATCATCCGCCAAGAGTTGACGAACGTCGCGGATATCATCACCGCCAGAGAACGGCACAGGAGTGAACTCCGCAATGCGAATTCCTTCCAAGTGGAAATTCACAAGAAGTTCACGATCAGCCTGGCCTCACTCAATTTCGTCCTGATCGGGATCGCGCTGGCCCTGCGCTTCCCACGAGGCGGCATGGGGTTGGTGATGGGTGGGACGCTGGTCATCATCGCCTTCTTCTACATCAGCCTGACCGCCGGCGAGGGGCTGGCCGACCGGAACTTCACGACCCCCGCCGTCGCCATGTGGTTCCCCAATGTGATTCTCGCCTTCGCGGGGTTGGCGGGTCTCGCGGCCGTGCGTCGGGAATCGGGGTCGACCCGCGGCGGCGATCTCGCCGACCTCAAAGACCTGATGTTCGGGTGGATACGGCGGGGGCGCCGCGCATGATTTTCAGGATCCTCGATCGGTATCTCCTCGGTCAGTGGGTCAAGATCTTCCTCCTCACCGCGGTTGGGTTCCCCCTGGTGAGTGTGCTGTTACAGGCCACCGACAGGCTCAGCCACCTGCTCGACCGGAATCTGAGCCCGTCGGCGATCGCGCTGAGCTACCTCTTCGTGCTTCCCGAGGAGATGTCGCGGATGATCCCCGCCGCCTGCCTCTTCGCCACGGTCTTTACGATCGGACCAATGGGACGCCACTCCGAGTTGACAGCCGCGAAAGCCGGGGGGCTCAGTTTCCACCGGATCATCAGGCCCCTCATTCTTGCGTCGGTTTTCGCATCGGTGGGGAGTTATGCCGTGAGCACTCTTGCCACGCGGGCCTCCTCCCGGGCGCTCGAACTCCAGAAGGAAAAACAGTCCCGGGACATCTCGGTGAAATACAACTTCGTCTACCGGGCGGACGAGAACTGGGTGTACTCGATCCGGCTGCTCGATACAGACCGATCCCGGATGGAAAACCTCGTGTTGGAACGGGCGGGGGTGGGCGAAGAGTATCCCACGCTCGCCGTGGCGGCGGATTCGGCCGTGTTCGATGAGGCCTCCCACGACGCTCAGTGGCTCCTGTACGGTGGATCGAGTCACATCCTCGGCGACTCGGGTGAGGTGACGACCTTTCGATTCGAGACCCTCAAACTCAAGACCCTGAGTCAACGTCCCCGAGAGCTTCTGCTGGAACCCAAGGAACCGGAGGAGATGGACTACGGCGAACTGGGCGAGTACATCCAGCTGATGCGCCGGTCGGGAAACGACGTTCGGAAGCTCTCAGTCGAGCAGGCGCTCAAGTTGGCGATCCCGGCCACGGCATTCGTGATCACGCTGTTTGGTGCCCCGCTGGCGATCACGGCGCCGCGTGCGGGTCCGGCGTTCGGGGTGGCCATCAGTCTGGGCACCACCGTGTCCTACATCCTGCTCATCAACCTCACGCGGGCCATCGGATCGAGCGGCGTCATGGACCCGGTGGCCGCGGCCTGGCTCCCGAACGTGTTCTTCTTCCTCTTCGGACTGGTCCTCCTCATCCGCGCTCGGACGTAGGCGGCAGCGCCACCAAACACAAACGCCGGACCCCGTGGAGCCCGGCGCTGTTCTGTATTGGCCGCCGCTGGTTCAGCGGCTGCCACGCTACTCAGTTCAGTGGGAGACCCGCAAGCCCAGCTGAATCTGGTACGAGTTGAACACCGTGGAAGTCTTCTGGAACCGGTCCTGCCCGACCTGTTCGAATTCGAACCGGCCCTGGTTGGTGCCGATCGACCCCCCGGTGGACGAGCGCTGCGCTACGATGGTGGGGGTACTGAAGGTCGTCGCACCCACCGTCTTGACCACGCCCCAGTCGCCGTTAATCAGGTTCAACACATTGAAGACTCCGATGTCGAGGGCAACCTGGTGTCCTGAGAATTCCGGCAACCCAACCCGCACACCGACGTTGAGGAAATTCTGCCAGGGGTTCCGGCAGCTGTTTCGCTCCATGATCTTGCCGCGCTGCTTGTCCAGGCATGACTCACCCGCAATGTACTCCTCGAATGCTTGTGCCTGCTCGGCAGGAGTGGCGTCACCGAACTGTTGCACGAAAATCATCTCGTTGGGATCGGTGGCATCCGTCGGGATGTAGATCGGGTCGTTGTTGGTGCCGTCGGCGTTGAGGTCACCCCGCCCACTGAAGCCCGCCCCCAAGGTGTAAGGGATGCCCGACTGACCCTGGTAGGTGGCGGAGAAATCAACCGGGATCTGATCGAAATTGAACCTCTTGGTAAGACCGAGCACCACACGGTGCGGACGGTCGAAATCAGAAGTGTACGCCGTCTCGTCAAGCTGGCTCCCGGAGTACATCCGTCCGAAACGCCAATTGGAGATTGCACGCGACGAGGTGAAGCTCTGCACGTCCTTCGACTTCGAGCGGGTGTATCCCCCGCTGAGTTCCAGATCGCCTGCGAACCGTTTGCGCAGCTGGATGGTGCCGCTCATCGACCAGTTGTTGCTGCTGGTGTTTCGGAGTTCGAACACACCCCCGTTGAAAGACGGCCCGTACCGCTGCACGTTGAAGTACGACGGCGAGCTGAAGCCGCTGGTACCGATGGTACCGTACATCGTCCGACCGTTCCGATCCGTCCCGACTGGATCGTTCAGGTTGCGGTTAACGATGAAGAAGTCGTTGATCCCCTTGGTGTAGATCCCTTCGAGGGTAAGGATCACGTTGCCCGGTAGCCGCCGGTCCCATGCCAGGTTGCCACGGAGGACCTGCGGGAACTTGGTGTCCTTGTCAATCAGGTTCACCTCACCGATGATATCGGTACCGAGAGTGGTGCCGTCACCACAGACTGGTGGCGGACTGATCTGGGGATTAAATGCGGGCACCGGACCGGCTGCACCCTGGCCGCAGGTGATCCGGCCGAGTTTGGTACCGTTGTTGCCATACACGTTGGAATACCAGACATAGGCCGGGGTGCCGGTGAACATCCCGAAGCCGCCACGAATCTGGTTCCGACCATCCTCTGACGCATTGTAGTTGAAGCCCAATCGGGGGGAGATCTGAATCTTTGACCCGGGGACACTCTGGGGCCCGAAGTCAGAGATGATCTTGGCATCAAAGGTCGGGTCGGTGGTGAAGAACGGCATGTCGGCTCGCAGGCCTATCGTCAGGGCCAGCTTGTCGTTGACCTGCCACTGATCCTGGGCGTAGAGCCCGAGTTGCCCCGCCGTGAACCTCGCGTCGATCCCGTTGCCCGCCACTAGTTCCCCAGCCCCTTCAAAACGCTCAGCGGTACCTGACACAAAATCGGCGAGATTGTCAAAGGTCCAGACGCCGTAGGAACCCTGGGCGAAGAGGTTGCGCACTTTGTACAACTCATTCCGCGTGCCCAACGTCAGGACGTGACCGTTGGAGAGAGGGAGTGTGAAGTTATCGGTGATCTCGAAAATGTCCTGATCGAGTTCATTCCCCTGGGAGAACCTCTCGGTGCCTGACTGGAGGCTGAACGTCCCGCTACCACCGGCTTGGGTAAAGTTCTGCACGATGATGAGCGGAGCCTCTGCCGCTGGATCACGCGCATCTCGAATGCGGTTCCAAGACACCAACAACTCATTGGAACGACCATTCTCCCAGTTGGTGAAGAACTGCAGGGCTGGGTTGTGCGTCTTGTTGGCCTGCCCGTAGCTCACCGTGCTCAAGTCAATCGTCGGGTTGTTGGTCGACGAGCTTCGACTGAAGTTGTCTCGCGTCGCCTCGTTGTAATTGTAGCGTGCCACCAGACGGGACCGGTCGCCGAGCCGGGCATCGTACCTCACCATGATATTGGTGAGCGGGTTCCCGTTATTGATCTGATTGCCGTTCCCCGTGTTGGGCAGCCCATAGGTGCCAAGCGCGTTGTTGAACGCATCAATAGCGGTCTGGGTATACACGACCGTCTCGCCGGTCGCGCCGAGATACGGGCCGTTTGCTGGCGTGTTGGCCCGGCGAAACTCCGCATTGATGAAGAAGTGTGACTTGTCCCGTACCACCGGACCACCGATCGACGCGCCAAAGTTCTTGACGTTGAACTGCGTGGCCGAAAGGGGGTCACCCGCAATGTCATCGCTGCGATAGTAGAAGAAGCCAGAGTACTTGAGTTCGTTGGTTCCCGTCTTGGTGACTGCGTTGATCAGGGATCCCGTGAAGTTGCCCTGCCGGACGTCATACGGGGCGAGGAGTACCTGATACTCCTTCACCGCCTCGATGCCCACCGATCGGCCGTTCGCCTGGCCTCCCGTCTGGCCGGTCGCCCCAAGTCCGAACCGGTCGTTCACCGTGGCCCCGTCCACCTGGATCGTATTGAACCGATTGTTCTGGCCCGCCGCGACGATCCCGCCGGCATCTCCGTCACGGATCGCGACTTGGGGGGTCAGGATCACGAAATCGGCGAAGTCACGGTTCAGAGTGGGTAGGCGGGAAATCAGGGAATCGGAAATGCTCGTTTGGGTCCCTGTTCGGGTGGAAGAGAACTCTGCCGAGAGTGGGTCGGCCATCACGACGAGCTCTTC